>JBFXIQ010000022.1:0-21946 GCA_050175815.1 Synergistaceae bacterium | reverse complement strand
TCCTTGTCGCCGCACTGACCTCCTACGGAAGGATCATAGGAGAGGTAGGTTCAGCAATGATGCTCGGCGGAAACATCAAATGGCACACCAGAACGATTACTACTGCGATAACCCTTGAGACAGGAAAGGGAGATTTTGCCCTTGGCATTGCCCTCGGCATCGTCCTTCTCTCAATTTCATTCGCATTGAACATCTCCCTTTCTTTTCTAAGGAGACGAGTGGGAAACAGCTAGGAAAAAATATTTAGCATACTACGGAGGTTTTTTCTATGAGAAAAATTAGATCTGCACTTGCATTGACCCTCATATTGCTATTTTCCATCCCCGCATTTGCCGGGACAATTAAACTCTCGAGCACTATCGGTCCGGTAGACGCCGGAATAATTCCTCTTCTCGCTGAAACATATAAAGCGAAGACCGGAACTGACTTCGTAATTGAAAAGGCAGGAACAGGCGCCACACTTAATAAGGCAAAGACCGGAGATTTTGACATGGTCGTCGTACACGCGAGAGCTCTTGAGGACCAGTTCATCAAGGATGGTTTCGGACAGAACCGTAAGGACATAATGTACAATGACTTTGTCATCCTTGGCCCCAAGGAAGATCCCGCAGGGATAAAGGGGATGAAATCGGCAGCCGAGGCGTTTAAAACAATAGCCGCAAAGGGTGTTCCCTTTATCAGCCGCGGCGACATGTCCGGGACCCACGTTTCAGAGATGAACGTATGGAAGGCCGCAGGCATTACGCCCGACGGAGAGAAAGACGAGTGGTACACAGTCTTCTCACTTGGTAAGCTCGGTAACGGCCCCGCGACTGATTTCACAGACAAACGCAACGCATACACAATAATGGATAGGGCAACATACCTGACCAAGAAAAAGGGATTGAAGATCGTTCCGCTTGTAGAGGGCGATCCGATCCTTCTCAATCTCATCGCTGCGATAGAAGTCAGTCCCAAGAGATTCCCGAACGTCAACAACGCAGATGTTGTAAAATTCGTTGACTGGCTCTGCGATGACGAAGCTCAGATGATAATTAAGGATTTCAAGGTCAAGCAGTACGGAGAACCGCTCTTCTTCCCAAACTCCGACCAGTGGAACAAAAAGCACCCCAAGTAATATAATCAGATCATCCGCGGATCCGGCCATATATATAATGTGGCCGGACTTCCTGCACGGGGCTTTCATCATCGCCCTGGTGCAGGGCTCGCAGCAGGACCGGAGGAGAAACAATGGATCCCAGGATCATTTATGAGATCAAAAACCTGACTCACAGCTACGGCAAAGGGCCTCAGACCCTTGATATTGAATATCTGAGGATATGCGAGGGCAGCGTAACAGGAATAGTAGGCCCCAACGGAAGCGGTAAATCAACACTTCTGCGGGTACTGGCTTTCCTTGAACCATACACAGGCGGTTCCCTTTTTTTCGGCGGTCTCGACCCTTCGGGCAAAGAGGTCGACATAAGAAAAGATGTCACATATCTCCTTCAAAATTCCTACCTTCTGAAAAGGTCTGTTTTTGAAAACATAGCATATGGACTGAGGCTGAGAAATGAGACTGCGGACCTTGAGGAAAGGGTCTTTGGTTCTCTTGAAAGGGTTGGGCTCTCCCCATCAAAATTTGCCCAGCGGCCATGGTACAGGCTCTCCGGCGGTGAAGTCCAGCGTGTGGCCCTGGCCGCAAGGCTGGCGCTCCATCCCAAAGTACTTATCCTTGACGAACCTACGGCAAACGTTGACGAATCAAGCGCACTGCTTGTCAAGGATGCAGCCGTATCCGCATGGAAAGAATGGGGTACAACGGTTATAGTAGCTACCCATGATCTTACATGGCTCACTGAGGTATCTACGGACATAATAAGCCTTTTCCGGGGCAAGATAGTCGGGCACGGGACCGAAAACCTTATACACGGACCGTGGATCAGGGAGAACGGAAGCGTTGTCAGAACACTGAGCGACGGCCAGATAATACATGCTCTTATAACAGATGGGGCTGAATTTCATGCGGCAGTTGTAAACCCTTCGGATATCGAACTGACCACAGACAGTGAAGCAGCTTTGTCAGGGACAAACATGCTCAGGGGTACGGTCACAAGCATGTCGCTTGAGAGGGCGACCGGATCGGCTCTTATCTCAGTCCAGACAGGCAATATTATCCTGAAATCACGGATGCCGGTAGAAAAAATTAAAGAGGTGCAGATCTCCCCGGCATCAGAAGTCACTCTCTCCTTTTCACCGAAAGATGTACGCTGGATTTAGATCGCAGCACCTCCCATTTACCAAACAGATTCCTGTTTAAGTGAAAATAATGTAGAATGATGTGGTGTTGCAGCAAGCTTGTTCTTTTGTCTGCTGCAAATGATCAGCGTGAGAGGATGATATAAACATGTGCGGTATCATGGGATATATTGGAGACAGGGATACAACTAAAGTTATCCTGGAAGGGCTGGCAAAGCATGAATACAGAGGCTATGACTCAGCGGGAATAGCCGTAATAAAAGATGGAGTTATCCATGAGCTCCGTACAACAGGAAGGGTCCATCAGCTTGCAGAAAAGACTGCGAAAGAAAATTTCAACGGAGATTTCGGCATTGGCCACACCAGATGGGCAACACACGGCGGAGTGACCGAGAACAACGCCCACCCTCATTTGAGCAGCGACAACAAGGTAGTTCTGGTCCACAACGGTATTATTGAGAATGCGAGAGAGATCAGGGCTGACCTTGAAGCCGAGGGGATAAAATTCCACACTGAAACTGACACTGAGTCAGCGGTCCAGTACCTTGCCTCCGTCTACAGCGGAGACCCGAAGGAAGCCATAGTCAAACTTACAAAGAGAATAAGAGGCGCTTTTGCCCTTGTGATAATGTTCCATGATAAACCAAATGAGATATGGGTGGCGAGAAAAGGTTCGCCCCTGGTAGTCGGACATGCAGGAGAAGAGGGTTTCTGCGCTTCTGACCCGACCGCATTGCTGGAATTCACCAGGGATGTCTGGTTCATGGACGACGACGAGATCGCCATGATATCAAAAGGCGGCTGCACTTTCTACGATTTCAACGGAAACCCTCACGAAAAGGAATCCATGCACCTTGACTGGGAATCTGCGATGACCAGCAGAGGAAATTACCCACACTTTATGCTTAAGGAGATACATGAGCAGCCGGAAGTGGTCACTCATACTCTTCTTGGAAGGGTCGCCTGCAACAGTGTGGACCTCAGTCATGAGCTGGATTGGACACCGGAACAGATATCAGGATGGAAAAAGATCCATTTTGTTGCCTGCGGCACCTCGCATTATGCAACGATGGTAGCAGCAAGGATAATGGAGGAGGTCGGGAACTTCGAGATCAGGACCGAGGTAGCTTCGGAATACCGCTACAGGAATATCCCGATCGGACCCGATACTCTCGCCGTCTTCGTATCCCAGTCAGGCGAAACTGCCGACACTCTGCATGCCGCAAGGCTTGCCAAAGAAAAGGGAGCAAAATGCATCGTCGTGACAAATGTGCGGGGATCAACTATCCACCGTGAAGTAGGTGAAGCGCTGATCACTCCCGCGGGACCCGAAATAGGCGTGGCCGCGACAAAGACATTCATGGCTCAGATAACGGTACTCACCCTACTGGGTCTCTATCTTTCAAAGATGAAAAATGATCTCGAACAGGAAACTGAGCAAAGGATCGTTTCTGCGCTTATGGACATACCCGCCAAACTCGCTTCGATCCTGGAAAAAGAAAAGGAGATAGAGGCTGTGGCCAGGAATTTTGCTGACGCAAGAGGCTTCTTCTTTATTGGAAGAGGTCTGGCATATCCCCCCGCACTGGAGGGTGCGCTAAAGCTCAAGGAGATCTCCTATCTGCACGCTGAGGCATACCCGGCAGGAGAGATGAAGCACGGACCTATCGCGCTGCTCGACAAGGAACTCCCCGTGGTCGCACTTGTGCCAAAAAACAACCTTTGGGAAAAGACTATTTCAAACATCGAAGAATCTATGGCGAGAAACTCGCCTATAATCGCTCTTGCAACTGAGGGAGACACTGAAATTGGACACTATTCGAATAATGTCATATTCACGCCCGAGACAGAGCCGGAGCTGTTCCCCTTTATTGCCGTCGTGCCGCTGCAGCTTTTTGCTTACTACATAGCTAGGCAACGCGGCTGTGATATAGACATGCCCAGAAACCTCGCCAAGTCTGTGACGGTAGAATAAAGACTCATAATAAAATTGCCGGGGAGGCTCTTTGCAGGCCGGCGGGACGCGGGCGTAAGGAGCCTCCTTGTGTTTTGCCTATTTAGTTATTCAAGAGGGGATAAATCTTGAAAAAAAACAGGATCGTAGCGGTATTTATGCTCACATTGCTTTGCCTCACATGCGTTCTGCCAACTTTCGCATGTGCATCCGACAGCGAGGATACGAGCTTTGAGACATTTTTGTCCGTACTCAAGGCATGGGGGACTTTTCTTGCCAAAATCACAGGTTCCTACGACACCCTGGACAACATCTCCATTTTCTCAAATTTTGCAGGGATGTGGCACGATTTCATCGGATCTGAAGAATTCAGCATTGAGAGACTTTTCGAAGCTGTCATGAAATGGCTCGGCATTTCCATCATGATGCAGCAGGAGGAAGGACCTCAGGAAAGTTATTCGATATGAAAGCATGGGTGTACATCCTACGGTGCTCAGACGGCTCCCTATACACAGGGTGGACCAACGATATAGAGAAGCGGTTTGCTTCGCATAACCGGGGCACTGGCTCAAAGTACACGAGGGGCCGGAGACCTGTCGAGATCGTCTTCAAAGAGGGGTTCGAAACAAAGGAAGAAGCCATGTCGCGTGAGGCAGAGATCAAATCCCTGAGAAGAACCGATAAGTTGATGATCATTGATCGGGGCAACAAATAATATTATTATTGATAAACGTATACTACATATAGTACAATATATTGTAACTCAAATTTAATGTAAGGGTATTTGAATTTTATTTCGTTAAATATCCGCAAAGAGGGGTCAGGCATGAAAGGTCGTACAGATGTAATAGTAGGCGTTCAGTGGGGAGATGAAGGAAAGGGGCGCGTAGTTGACGCCCTTGCAGGCAAGTCAGGCGTAGTGGTACGTTATCAGGGCGGAGCAAACGCAGGACATACCGTGGTAGTTGAAGACGAAAAATATGTCTTTCACTTACTCCCTTCCGGCATCCTCTACCCCGGCAAAGTCTGTGTGATCGGAAACGGGGTTGTGATCGACCCTGAAACGCTCTTTGCAGAACTCGATGACCTTAAGGACCGGGGCAAGACTCTGGCAAGGCTGGTGGTCAGCCATGGCGCACATGTGGTCATGCCGTATCACAAACAGCTGGACAAACTGGCGGAGGGAGCAAGATCCGAGGGCAGCAAGATAGGAACTACCGGACGTGGGATCGGCCCATGCTACTCCGATAAGTTCGAGAGAGTCGGGATAAGGGCGGAAGACCTTGTAAACCCGGAAATACTTAAAGAAAAACTTATCATGAACGTAGAACAAAAAAATATGATCCTTACCAGGATCTATGGCGCAGAGCCTTTGGATCTGGATAGCATATATAAAACGGCTCTTGAGTGGGGCAAAAGGATCAAACCGTTGCTCGGAGATGCTTTTCTTGAGATATACAACGCGCTGGACTCAGGCAAAAACATTCTTTTTGAAGGAGCCCAGGGAACTCTTCTAGATGTCGACCACGGAACATATCCTTTTGTCACGAGCTCCAGCCCATGCTCCGGAGGAGCCTGCACCGGAGCGGGCATAGGCCCAGGAAGGATAGATCGTGTTATTGGAGTCACAAAGGCTTACTGCACCAGGGTAGGAGAGGGTCCCTTCCCTACCGAGGATAAGGGATCTCTGGGGGAACAGCTGAGGACCAGGGGCGGGGAGTTCGGCGCTACGACCGGCCGTCCAAGGCGCTGCGGCTGGAACGATCTTGTGGCTGTTGACTACGCGGTAAAGATAAATGGAATAGACGGAATTGCGCTGACAAAGCTTGATGTCCTTTCAGGATTTGAAAAGATCCGGGTCTGCACTGCTTATGATATAGAAGGGGCCATACATAAGGATTTTCCAAGCAGCTGTGCAAAACTGGCAAAAGCAGTCCCGGTTTTTGAGGAACTGCCCGGCTGGAAAGAGGATATCAGCAAGTGCAGAAGATTTGAGGATCTTCCTGCTGCCGCTCAGGACTATGTCCGCTTCATCGAGGAAAGGGTATCAACTCCCGTCATCCTCATTGGCGTCGGACAGGGGAGAGAAGATACGATCCTGAGAGGTATATGATAAGTTGATTTCCGGGGCCTGCATCAGACACCGGGTGTCTCTCCGGCAGGGAAACCCTGGTTCGGTCTGATCGATAGCAAAGCAGGCAAATATGTCGCATATAATACAAAAAACGTGGGTGGCCCAAGATCCTGACCGCCCATGAATATTTGTAACGGTTAACTGCTTCAGAATAAGCGACAAAACCTTTACTGCCCACGGCATGAGTCCTTGAGGCTATACTTCGTTTCGAAGCAAAGGGCAGGTTGGATCAATCTTCTTTTCTAAGAGCGGTGGCAGGAAGTTCTACTATCTCGCCTTCCTGTTCCTCATCAGGATCCGCAGGCTCGTTTCCCGCAAAATCTGAGTGATCGTCCCAACTTTCATTTGTCGTGTCTATTACTTCGGGATCATTTTTTTTATAGCTTCCTCCCCTGAAAGGGTCATAGCTCTTAGAAGATGTGTAGACTCTGACTCCGTTGCCTCTCAGAAGACCTGCAACTATCAATGCAAAGAGGACTATGCCCGCCAGACCCGCGATCAGTATTACCGCAGGGAAGGCAAACCCGAATATCAGCGTTCCGATAAGTAAAAAGACCAGAAGTTTCATTAAGTCGCTCTCCTTCAGGATCTTTTCTGCCTGTTATCCTTTGCGGCAGTCCGTGTTTTCTTTTTCCTGCTTTCGGCCGCAGGTTTTCCTCTTCGGGTACCGCCGGCCGCGACAGGTTTTTTTGCAGATCTATTTGTATCTCTTTTTTTCCTGTCATCTGCTTCCGAAGGACGGCCGGCATCGTTGGCATTAGGCTTAGCCCTGTAAACAGGCCTTTCCTCTTTCATTTTGCCGCTTCTGTATCTCTCTTTCGGCGGGGCGTCAGTCTTCCTTCGTTTGTCCTCTGAGGCGGGTCTCTTTGCTCCGCGTTCTTCAACAAATCCACCGGATGCCTTTGTTCCCGCTCTCTCTGTTTTCTCTCTCTCTTGTCCTGCCTCATCGGGACTGCCCTTTGTTCTTGAGTGTCCTGAAGTTCTTCTGGGATCTGACGCCTCCCTTTGCGGTGAACGGACCTCTTTCTTTTTCGTCTCAAAAGCAGGTTTTACCTTTGGTCCCGGTTCAAGCATGCACGGATCACCGGCCATCGTTTTTCTCCTAAGCTGACCGCATGCCGCGTCAATATCGGAACCCAGTTCCTCTCTTATCTCTGCTTCGAAACCGGCTGTCACAAGTACCGAACGGAACTTAAGGATGTTTTCAGGAGTCGGTCTCTCGTAACGCCCGTCGACCTGGTTGAACGGGATCAGGTTGATAAAGACATGTATGCCCTTCAAATAGCGCAGCAGCAGCCTTGCATGTTCAACACTGTCGTTTATTCCGCCGAAGAGCGCATATTCTATAGTGATCCGGTTGCCTGTTGTCTTCTGATATTCCTGCATGGCCTTCCTCAGGTCATCAAGAGGGAATGTCTCGTTCACCGGCATAAGGCTGCTTCTCAAATCATCATCAGCCGCATGCAGGGAGACTGCAAGGCGAACTCCCAGGCCGGATGCTGCGAGTTCCCTTATCCCGGGCACTATACCCGAAGTAGAGATAGCAATGTGCCTGATGCCGAGATTTCTCATATCCGGATCGTTGAGCATCCTTACTGATTTAAGCACTGCCTCGGTATTGAGGAAGGGCTCACCCATCCCCATGTAGACTGCGTTGTTGATATCGCGGCCAACAGATCTTTCCATGGCAAGGAACTGGCCTGCGATCTCTCCGGCAGAAAGGTTCCTTACATAGCCGGAAAGCCCCGTGGCGCAGAACGTGCAACCGAGAGGGCATCCTACCTGTGTCGAAATACAGGCCGTCAGCCTCTCTCCCTGTCTCATTAGGACAGATTCGACACTTTGTCCGTCACGAAGCTGCCAGAGGTATTTTCTTGTTCCGTCGATCGATGAACGCTGTTCCTTTATCAGCAGGGGGGCCCCGAAATCTATCTTTGACTCGAGCATGTCCCTAAGCGTTTTTGAGAGATTGGTCATTTCCGCGACATCAAAAGTCCTTTTCTGCCAGATCCACTGGCAGATCTGATCCGCACGAAACCTGGGTTCACCAAATTCATTGTCAAGGATCTGTGACCATTCTCTGTTATCAAGATCCAGAGCGTAAATTTTATCTGTCATTAATTTGCCCAGGGCTCAGCGAGGTCGGGATATAGAGGAAATTCATCTGTCAGTGCGGCCATGCTAGCCTTTACTTCTTTCTTTATCAGATTGTTTTCCGGATTTGAAAGTACTTTTTCGATCGCGTCAGCAATTTTTTCCATTTCAGGCTCTTTCATTCCTCTGGTCGTTACGGCGGCTGTTCCAAGCCTTACTCCGCTTGTAACCATTGGCTTGGCGGGGTCGAAGGGTATCATGTTTTTATTGGATGTAATGCCGACTTCTCCCAGAAGCACCTCTCCCTCTTTGCCTGTCACGTTCCTCGAACGTACGTCAAGCAGTATGAGGTGGTTGTCGGTACCTCCCGAAACAAGGCGGAAACCTCTGTCAGTAAGCGCTTTGGCAAGGGCAGAGGCATTGCTTACTACCTGCGAGGCATACTTTTTGAATTCCTCAGTCCCGGCAAGCATGAATGTGACTGCTTTTCCTGCTATGGAGTGAACCAACGGCCCGCCCTGTATACCTGGGAATACCGTTCTGTCAAGGGTTTGGGCATACTCTTTTTTGCATAGTACAAAAGCTCCGCGAGTGCCCCTGAGCGTTTTATGAGAGGTCGAGCTGACATAATCAGAATATGGCATCGGGTTGGGGTGCACGCCTCCTGCTACAAGTCCCGCGATGTGCGCCATGTCTACGAGAAGCACTGCCCCGACTTCATCTGCTATTGCCCGGAAGCGGGCAAAATCTATAAACCGGGGATAGGCGCTTGCTCCGGCAACTATGAGCTTCGGTCTTGACTCCTTGGCCAATCTCTCTACCTCGTCATAGTCAATAGTCTCTGTTTCCCTGTTAACTCCGTAGCCTACGATGTTGTAGAAGCGGCCTGAAAAATTTACCGGGTGTCCGTGTGAAAGATGTCCGCCGTGGTCAAGCTTCATTGAAAGGACAGTATCCCCCGGATCGACTGTGGCAAAGAATACTGCCTGGTTCGCGCTGGCTCCGGCATGCGGCTGAACATTTGCATGATCGGCTCCAAAAAGTTCACACGCCCTTTTTATGGCAATTTCCTCTATCACCTCAACAAACTCACATCCGCCGTAGTACTTTTTATAAGGGTATCCCTCCGCGTATTTATTGGTAAGAATAGAACCCTGTATCTCAAGCAGGGACCGGGGGACGAAGTTTTCTGATGCGATAAGCTCTATGTGGACTCTCTGTCTTTCCAGTTCGCTTTCTGCAAGGCCGAATATCTGGGGATCCAGACTTTTCAACGTCTCTGTCATTATTTTATTCATCTATTGCACTCCTTTTTTATTATTCTTTATCTGATCCTTATGATTATACCAGTTCAAGAACAGAATGAAGGAGAACATTACAGCCGTTCTCCAGGTCTTTCATGTCAGTCCATTCTTCGGGGCAGTGGCTTCTTCCTCCGACAGAAGGAACAAATATCATAACAGAAGGACAGAAAGAAGACAAAAACTGAGCATCGTGAGAAGCCCCGCTGATCATCTTCATTGAATCAAACCCCAGGAAAGATGCAGTGGAAGCAACAAGTTCGACCATACCTCTGTCGAAAGCTATCGGGGCCGCCTCGGCCGCCTTTTTGAAGCTGTATCCCAGTCCGCGTTTAGCCGCGCAGGATACTATCAGTTTTTCGATCTCCCTTTTTCCCTCTTCAAAGAGCTCCTTGTCAAACTGCCTGAAATCCAGGGTAAATGATGTCTTTCCCGCGACAATGTTTATAATGTCAGGTCTGGGAGCGATCCTTCCCATAGTTGCCACGCATCCCCTGCCCAGCCTGAGTGCCAGTTTCTCTGCTTCAATGGCAAGCTCTGCGGCAGCAAGAAGCGTATCTTTTCTCATTTCCATCGGAGTTGAACCTGCATGGTTCGACTCGCCGTAATACTCTCCCGTCCACCAGGCCAGCCCCTGTACTCCCTCAACTATCCCTATGGAAACACCCTCTGCATGCAGCCTTGGTCCCTGTTCTACGTGCAGTTCCAGATAGCGGCCTACCGGGGTAGAATCAGTCCCTCTGTAGCCTATGCGGTCGAGTTCTTCTGCTGCAGTCACACCGCTGTCATCTCTTGAAGAGAGCAGTTCTCCAAGTTCGACCTTCCGGGTGTAGTAAAGACTTCCCATCATGTCGGGCTGGAAACGCGCCCCCTCTTCGTTCGTGAAGGCGGCAATGACAAGAGGCCCTTTAGGAGAGACTTTATTCTCATTCAGGGTCTTTATCACTTCCAGGCCGCCAAGGACGCCGTACACTCCGTCGAACATTCCGGCATCCCTCACTGTATCTATGTGTGAGCCCATCATTACCGGAAGCTCTGAAGGATCCGATCCCTCTCTTATCCCAAAAATATTACCTATTTCGTCAATTTTTACTTCCAGGCCCTCATCCCTCATCCAACGGCATAGAAGATCGCGTCCGGCTTTGTCTTGATCAGTAAGCGCAAGCCTGGTCCTGCCGCCGGTTTCGTGGTCGAAGCCGACTGATCCCATTTCCCTTATTGAGCTGATAAGCCTTTCTCCGTTTATCCTCAAATGTGGCCTGCTTTTATCGTTCATTTTTCCTCATTGTCCTCCCGGAACTTTATTTATGTATAATTATGACTGACCGGTAAAAAAATGCAAATATAACTATGCTTATTTAGAGGAGGGCTTCTCCTGAATATCATTGATGCGCATGTGCACATTTATCCGCCGGAAATAGAACGGGAAAGAAAAAAAATATCGGCAAAAGAACCATGGTTCGCAGGAATGATAAATTCAAGAGTGCACAAATGGGGCACCGCAGAATCACTTATACGCCATATGGATCTGCATGGAATAAAATCGTCCCTCGTTACCGGGTTCGCTTTTCACGACCAGGGTCTTTGCAGGATCATGAACGATTACGTCCTTGATTCAGCGAGGAGATACAGTGACAGGATCATTCCCCTGGCAGTTGTCTCTCCCTGTGCAAAAGGCGCCACGGAAGAGATCCTTCGCTGCGCGGAACTTGGAGCAGTTGGGATTGGGGAGCTCTTCCCCGATGGGCAGGACATGGATATATCCGATCCGGGGCAGACATGGCGCATGGTCGGTACGTGCATGGAAGCGGGTATGTTTATACTTTTCCACACAGCGGAACAGGTCGGGCACCAATATACAGGCAAGGGTCACACCGGACCCGAGGAGGCCGCTGCTTTCTGCATGAACCACCCGCAGATCAAGGTAGTATTCGCCCATTTCGGCGGAGGGCTCTGGGCATATGAGTCGATGCCTGAGATGAAACTTGCCCTGTCTAATGCATATTACGACACTGCGGCATGGCCATGGCTCTACGGCCACAAAGTTATCGAAGGGATATTCGCTGCCGGGGCAGGATCAAAGATCCTTTTTGGATCAGACTGGCCAATACTTGAATATCCACGATACGAAAATCTTCTCTCCCTCACGGGGCTATCTCAGGGACAAAAAGAAATACTGCTCTGTCACAACGTCCGTGACTTTCTGTCATCACCAGATCATGACCAGGACATATAAAAAGAAACCCCGGGCAGGTGGACCGCCGGGAGTTTCCTTTTATATGGTTTGTAAATAGCGGGGATTTTCCCGGTTTCCTTATGCAGACAGGGAGAGCAGGGAACGATAGTTTGGGTATGCCATGTTTTCCGCCGACATATAGATTTCAACGGAATCAGCTATCTTTCTGATCTCTGCCATCAGCGGCACAGCCTCCTCGACTAGAGCGTCAGCATGCTTTCTGAGACTGAGTTTTGCCATTCTTTCCTTCATTTCGACCAGTTCTTTTGTTTTTTCCATAAGATCCAGCTTCGCTTTTGCCAGTTTGGCAATATGGCCCTTCCATGCTTCAAGGCCCTCAACATCGCAGCCTTCTGCTGATAAGAAAGAACCCTTCTCAAGAATGATCTGTTTTGACAGTGCAGGCAGTATGCCTTCCCATATCATGTCACGAAGCACTGACATTTCGATCTCAACATTCTTTACAAAGGACTCCATTCTTATGACATAGAAGGATTCCATCTCTTTTTTCTTGAAGATGCCCATTTCTTCAAGCATATCAAGGGTTTTTGGTTCAACAAAAAGATCTATTCCTTCGGGTATCGTCCTGGCTTTGACTATGCCCCTGCGCTCTGCTTCCGCATGCCATTCAGCTGAATAGGCGTCTCCCTCAAACCGGATCTTCCTGTTCATCTTTGAGACCTCGCGGATAGTGCACAGGGCAGCGTCTATTGCATCTTCGCCCTTGTTTATGCGGTCCTCGAAGATATTTATGAATTTTTCCAGACCTGCTGCCCATACAGAGAGTATTGCGGTGACCGGGACAGCCATTGCCTGCGAAGCACCCGGAGCACGGAATTCAAACTTGTTTCCGGTAAAGGCGATCGGACTTGTCCTGTTCCTGTCGCTGTCAAAAGCAATTATTTCAGGAAGCTTTGAAAGTCCGATGTCCATCGTGTTTTTCGCAGGCATATCCCCGCCGCAGTTGCCCTCTTCGATCTCATTTATTATTCTGTCTATCGCCTGTCCCAAATAAACGCTGATGATGCTCGGCGGCGCCTCATGCCCTCCCAGCCTGTACATGTTGCCCGGGGTAGATACAGATGCGTGGAGAAGTCCTGAGTGATCTGCGACTCCCATAACGAATGAAGAGAGGAAGGATAGAAATATCACGTTCTTCCTGTGGTTTGATGATGGCTTCAGCAGGTTCCTGCCCTCACTGTCCTGGAGTGAAAAGTTTATGTGCTTGCCGCTTCCGTTCATATCCATAAAGGGCTTTTCGTGGAATAAAAGACGCAGTTGGTGCTGATGGGCCATTTTCCTCATCGTTTCCATTATCAGCTGGTTTTGGTCGCAGGAGAGGTTTGCCTCCGTAAAGTTGGGCGCAAATTCAAACTGACACCTGGCAACTTCATTGTGCCTCGTCGCAAGGTCTACACCCAGCCTTGCAAGGTCTCTCTGGACGTCTTCCATGTAGGCAAGTACTCTGGTGGGGATGGAGCCGAAGTAATGGTCTTCCATCTTCTGATCCCTTGGCGGCGGAGAGCCAAGGAGAGTCCTGCCGCAGAAGCGGATATCGGTCCTCTGCTGAGCACGTGGCCTGTCAAGAAGGAAAAATTCCTGTTCTCCTCCAACCGTTGCCCTCACATACCTGACACCTCTGTTGCCAAAAAGTTTCAGCATTTTTAAAGCGCGGCTCTCCACAGCCTCCATTGACCTCAAAAGATATGTCTTAAGATCGAGAGGGGAACCGTCATATGCCAGAAATACCGAAGGAATGCATAGGGTGCCTCCCTTGGGGCTTTTTATAATAAACGCGGGGCTTGTTGGATCCCATGCGCTGTATCCCCTTGCTTCAAAAGTGCTCCTTGTACCTCCGGAAGGGAAAGAAGATGCGTCAGGTTCGCTCTGCATAAGGTCCTGACCCCTGAAAGTCTCAAGAGGAAAACCGTTATCATCTGCAGTAACAAAGGCAGTGTGCTTCTCAGCAGTCAGCTCGGTCAAAGGATGGAACCAGTGTGCCCAGTGGCTAGCACCTTTGCTTACTGCCCAGTCCTTCATCGCAAGGGCGACAGTATCTGCTATCCCTGAATCCATCTTCTGCCGTCCTTCGATCGCACCTATCAGGTTTTCATATACATCCCTCGGAAGGCGCTGCTTCATTGCTTTTGGATCAAAGACAAGCGACCCGTATATTTCCCTCATTTTTGGATATTCTTTAACTTCCTGCATCCGACATCCCCCCAAAGGGTAAAATAAAAATATTACTGTTGGGTTATATCACTTTATAAGCACCATGACAAGCGTATTTTTATGCTTAGTGTTATATATTTTTGAACAAAAACTGCAATTTGAGGATTCTATGCAATGGTTAGTGGTTTTTCAATGTGATTTCCCGACTGTCCATGATAAAAGAATGACAAGCAGCGATAGTATTTTTCCATTCCTTTATAATAGAAGAAAGAGAGGGGAGGATAACATGAAAGAAATAAGATCAAAGATCACCGTAATAAAGGGCGACATAACAAAGGAAGAGACCGATGCCATAGTTAATGCGGCAAACAGCACCCTCCTCGGAGGAGGGGGCGTAGACGGCGCGATCCACAGAGCTGCCGGTCCCGAACTTCTCGCTGAATGCGCGGGGCTTGGAGGCTGTCCGCCGGGAGAGGCCAAGACCACCGCTGGATACAGGCTTCCTGCAAAATTTGTCATACATACAGTCGGACCCGTCTGGAGGGGCGGGAACTCAGACGAAAAAAAGGTCCTGGAGAACGCTTACAGGAACAGCCTTAAAGAGGCTCTCCGCGTCGGGGCAAAAACAGTTGCATTCCCCGCGATCTCCACCGGCGTCTACCGCTTTCCTCCGGATCTTGCCGCCGATATTGCTGTCATAACCATCACTTCGTTCCTCAGGGAGCATGATGCGATCGAAGAGGTCAGGCTGGTCTGCTTTTCAGACGAATCGACAGAACACCACAGGAGGGCCCTCGAGAAACATTTATCCTGATAACTTCTGCCGAAAACAATATTTACTATTATAATATCCGGTGTTCGCTGATAATTCGGGAGGTAACATAAACTGATCGAGATAAAAGATTTGCAGATAAATTTTAAAGAGAATATAGTTCTTGACAGGATAAACTGGTTTATAACCCCCAAGAGCAGGATAGGGCTTGTCGGAGACAACGGAGCAGGAAAAACTACCCTGCTCCGTGTCATCGCCGGCGAAACGGAATATGACGGGGGCAGCCTGACCATACCCAGGGACCATAAGGTCGGCTATCTTCCGCAGGACCTGGTGGAGATAGACGAAATGCCGCTCCTTGATTACCTTAAAAAAAGAGCAGGACTTGAGGAGCTTGCCGCAAAGCTATCTGAAACAGAGCACGTAATGGCCTCGCTTGATGAAAATTCTCAGGAACTGCGGTCGATGCTTGCAGTTCATGAGCGTCTGCAGAGAGAGTTCGAGGCAAATGGGGGCTTCGGCTTTGATGTTGAGGCGAAACAGGTCCTGAAGGGGCTGGGATTCCGCCCTGAAGAGGATGCGGGACGCATGACCTCAGAGTTTTCCGGAGGCTGGAAGATGCGCGTGGCTCTTGCCGCTCTGCTTCTCTCCCGGCCTGATATTCTCCTGCTCGACGAGCCCACCAACCACCTTGACACAGAGAGCATGGAGTGGCTGGAAAACTGGCTGAAAGATTTCAGGGGCACGATCATTGCTGTCTCTCATGACCGAAGGTTTCTGGATAAGATGGTGACCTCCGTCGCGGAGCTTGTCGGGGGCAGGATCAGCCTTTATTCCTGCGGCTACGGAAAGTTCCTTAAGGAGCGTGAAGAGCGCCGGGAGAGGCTTGAAGCAGAATGGGAACAGCAGAAGGAAAAGATCGAAAACATACAGCGTTTTGTTGAGAGGTTCAGGTATAAGGCGACCAAGGCCACCCAAGTACAGAGCAGGATAAGGCAGCTCGAAAAGATGGAGATAACAGAACTGGAAGGACCTTCAAAAAGCGTCCACTTCAAGTTCCCGGATTCTCCAAGAAGCGGCTACGAGGTTCTGTCATGCAAAAATCTGACAAAAAAATACGGCAGGAAGACTGTTTTTGAAAATCTTGAGCTCACTGTCCACAGAGGAGAAAGGTTGGCCCTGGTAGGCATAAACGGAGCAGGGAAATCCACCCTGCTCAGGCTTCTAAACCTTTCTGAAGGGCCTACAGCCGGGACAGTCACTTACGGACTGAACGTAAAAAAAGCATATTTTTCACAGGAAAGCGCTCAGAACCTTGATTACAGCAATACCATATGGCAGGAAATAAATAATACCGGATCAAAGATGCTGGAGGGGGCAAAGCGCAATCTTCTGGGAGCGTTCCTTTTTTCAGGAAACGATATACACAAGCCCATATCTGTCCTGTCGGGAGGAGAAAAATCGAGGGTCGGCCTGCTGAAGATGCTCCTCTCGGAATCGAACCTCCTGATCCTTGACGAGCCCACCAACCACCTCGACTATGCCACAAAGGAACTGTTTCAGAAAGCGCTCCTTGAGTACGGCGGTACGATAATCATCGTCTCCCATGACCGCGCATTCCTTGATGACCTCGTGGAAAGGGTCATTGAGATCCGCGAAGGCGCTCTGTATGACTATCCTGGCAACTACTCCTGGTTTATTGAAAAAAGGTCGATGCAGTCAGCCGCGGAGAGTGACAGCAAAGAAAATGAGAAGACCGATCTGTCCCAGGCAGAAAGGTCAAAAGAACAAAAAAGGATCGAAGCGGAGGAACGCAACAGGGTCTACCGTGAGAAGAAAGCTGTAGAGAACAGGCTTTCGCCAATTGAAAAAATGATAGAAAAAGATGAAACACGCAAGGAGGAAATATCGGGGCTTTTGTGCGATCCGGAAGTACTTTGTGATTCCAATAAAGTGCAGGCACTGATGGTAGAGCTGAAGGAGACCGAGAAGCGCCTCGAAGAGAACTATCCCCTCTGGGAGGAACTTGCGGCAAAAATCGAATCGATAAAATAGCTGTCAAAAGACGGGAGGCTGCTATTAATGCTTTATGACAGCATAGAAAACTTTATCAGGTACGCCCCGAAAATGATCCGGGACTCAGATATACTCTTACCCTTTCTTGAGGCTGTCAGATCCGGGTCGTTTGAAGATGTAAAGAATATGGATCCAGGTCTT
Source organism: Synergistaceae bacterium (assembly GCA_050175815.1). Classification (GTDB taxonomy): domain Bacteria; phylum Synergistota; class Synergistia; order Synergistales; family Synergistaceae; genus Caenicola. The sequence goes on along the minus strand of JBFXIQ010000022.1, from coordinate 4,828 downwards.
CTCGACCTTCGGTTCGGTGAGTATGAGACCCGGAACGCAGAAGAAGTCCCTTTTGAATCACATCGGAAATTCTGGGATCTGCAGATAGTAATGGAAGGCAAAGAACTGGTGGGGTATTCTCCGCTGGAGGAACTAAGCGAGACATCAGAATACGACCCCGTATGCGATATTACATTCTACTCAGGCATAGGCCAGATGTTCAGGCTTGAAAAAGGCATGATGATGCTTCTTTCTCCATATGACGGACACCAGCCCGGAGTGATTTCCGGCAAGGTTCCCTCACAAATACGCAAGATCGTTGTTAAACTTCCCTGGTAAAAAAGTAACGGGAACCATGTTGCAACTCCCGTTACTTTGCTTCTTCTTTCAGTTATTCGTGTAAAAACCTTTCCTCTGTTCAGGGACAGACGGACCGGTAAGTATCGCCCCGGCTATTTCCCTGCCAGTCCAAGCTGCAGGACGGCAAGGGCAGCACCCGGCTTCACATCAAGGCCGCATGAAATTGCAGCTCTTTCTATCGCGGCAATTCCTGATACTAACATGTGCTTGTCAAGGTTGCCCATATGTCCCATCCTGAAGCCTTTTCCTGCATAATCACCCAGGCATGCCGCCACAAGAGCCCCCTCTGCCGCACATGCAGAACGGAAGGCAGCATCGTCAACGGGCATCTTTTCCGGATAGAGGAAAATCGAAAGGGTTGGGGAGCGGTACCCCTCCTTTGCAAGAGTCCTGAAGCCGATCGCCGACATCGCTTTCGCGATCAGGCAGGAATGCTCCCTGTGCCGGCGGTATCTTTCTTCCAGACCTTCCTCCATCATGATCCTTACAGATTCATTGAGCGCGGAGATGTTGTTGACGGCGGGGGTACCCCAATACTTCTTTGTGTCGGTCATTACAGGGATCCAGCGCGCGTAGTCAATATAGGACTCCCTTATCGAGCCCATTTCTTCGCGTTTTTTCAGCGCTCTCTGTCCGGCCCAGACTATCGCCATTCCGGGAACAGAGCAAAATGCTTTCTGGGTGCAGGTAAAGTAAACATCTATGCCCCAGGCCATGTCAGCTTCAACACCGCCGCCGGCAGCGACTCCGTCAACAACAAATAGGACCCCGGGATGTTTTTCTTTCATCATTTTCGCCATTTCCTCAAGAGGAAGCTCGACGCCCGTTGATGTTTCGACGTGTGTAACAACTGCTACAGTGTAGCCTCCTTTTGAGAGTTCCCTGTCAACTTCCTCAGGTGTTACCGATCTTCCCCATTCTGCCTCCATGGGAGTTATGTCAAGCCCCCTGTTTTTGCAGATAGAAATGTAACGGTCTCCGAAATGTCCGTTTGAACAGACCAATACTTTATCTTTCTCTCCGGCGATGTTTGCTATCGCCATTTCCATTCCCATGGTTCCTGATCCTGCAACAAGGAAAGCTATCCCATCACAGTTCATGATCGATCTCAGTTCGGCCAGAAGGAACTGAAATTCAGCAACGAAAGCAGGATCCGTGTGTGCCTTGACTTCGCTTCCAAGTTTCTGGAGCACGCTTGGCGAGACAGGTACGGGACCCGGGATCATAACAAGTTTTTTTGTGGGAATCATCATTTGACCTCCAGTCATATTTCGAAATTCTGCGATACTCATTAAATATCAAACACATTATATGACATGGATCAATTTCCTGCCTTCAAATATATATTTCACTGATCAAAAAAGATGCACTCTTTTTTCTTTCTGCTAGAATACTTCTGCTGAAAGTAAAGAAGAGGAGATATCAGATAAAATGAACCCCAAAAGTGAAGAATTCAAGGGCGGGCTTTATGTCGTAGCAGCAGGAATGTGCTGGGGCATGACAGGGACAGTACAGGCACTTGCGCCTGAAAATTCCACATCGCTCACGATCGGCTCTGCCAGGGTCTTTGGGGCCGGGCTTTTATTATTGATATGGACTCTTCTCCGCCGCAAAAGGATCCTTAGCGGGGAAAAATGGAACCGTACAGGGATCTTCATTGCCGCTTTGGGCCTGACGGCATACCAGTTCGCCTTCTTCTCTGCGGTGAGGCTCACCGGGGTTGCGATCGGGACCATGGTGGCTATAGGATCCGCCCCTGTGCTCGCAGGAATACTGGGAAGGCTTTTTTTCAAAGAATGTCTGTCTCTCCGATGGTACATCTCAACTATTCTCGCAATAACAGGATGTTTTCTGCTCGTTGTCGCCGGCAACAGTGATTTCAGCTCCGTCAGCATCCCCGGAGCGATACTTGCCTTCGGAGCCGCTCTCTCTTATGCAATGGAAGGAGCCGGACTGAGGATGATCGGAAAGAGAGATCCGGTAGAAACGGTCTCCCTGATCTCGATGTTAAGCGCGGTCATGGCGCTCCCTTGGCTTATAACCGGCGATATTTCATGGATATTCGAACTCAGGGGCATGATATGCGTAATAATTCTATCTGTCTTTACAACGATACTTCCTTTTTCTCTTTTCACAAAGGGCATAGAGAAGATAACCCTCGGCAAGGCATACACGCTTTCCCTGTCGGAACCTATGACCGCATGGCTGCTCTCTGCTCTCTTTCTTGGTGAACGCCTCTCCCTCATTGGATCTGTAGGGGTATTGATCGTTTTCAGCGGAATAATTACACTTGCATGCGATTGCAATAAATAAAATCAATGCTCTTTTTTAATGTTTTTACCCAAAAAATATTTTTAATATAAATCAGAACATGACAATTATACAATTTTTGTTTAAATATTTCTGACATGCGCCAAAATCGCTTGACTTATATTGCCTCTCGGCTATTATAATCCGTGCGCAAAAGAGTACCTGTTTGGATGAATATTCAGAACTTTTTCATTCTTACAGTCCCCGAAACGCAAGGAGGTAATCATGCGAAAGATATGGAAAATGCGGAAGATCTTTATTCCGCAGGCAGCCGCGCTTCTGTTTGTATTAACAACAGTCGTTCTTTCTCCCAACATGGGAGTCTGCAGCGTGCCGATCAAAAAGACCCTAAGCAACACCACTGCTGAAGGAGCTATCATCACGACCACATATGAAACTAAAAACGATGATGGCAAGCTGGTAGTAAAAACTACATCTTCAGTAAAAAAGAAAGAGATCACACACCCCCGCGCCGCCTCAGGCGAAGATACCAATACCGGCAGATTTCTTAATGGACTAGACGTTTCAGTTGTGAACGCGTTGGGAAGGATGGATCTTGCTCCGGAGCATATCGACAAATGGATAGGCAACCATCCTGATTCTACATTGAAAGAACTGAACAAAATGCCTGCCAGCAAGCAGCGTAAGGTCGCAAATATTGCGACTTTCATCAGGTCCATTAACAAAAAGATCTCTCCTCAGATAGCCTGGAGAGAGGCTTCTGCTTTGGTATTCTACAGCGCAAAATACAACGTCCCGACAGACCTGTCCGTTGGAATAGCTAAGACAGAGAGCTTATTCAACCCAAGCGCGATGAGCAACAAAGGTGCTCTTGGGGTAATGCAGGTGATGTGGAAAGTCCACCACGGTATGCTCAGCGCAAAAGGCATTGCAACGACCAAGGATCACATGTTCGATCCTGAGCGTGGCGTTGAAGCGGGGGTACTGTTGCTTTCCCGCTATATAGGCGCGTACGGCACAGTCCAGAAAGCTCTGAACAGGTATTACGGCGGCATTTCCGTCTCCTACCTGAAAAAGGTCAACAACAATATGGCTATGCTGAAAAGCCATTCGGAAAAAACGGGGTTCTGATATTTAACAATTCTTTACTTACTTTAAGCGCAGAAAAAAACCCGCGTCCATTTGGATACGGGCTTTTTTCTGTCTAAATTTCAAAAGAACCGATCACAGCGGTGTGGTCTGACGGTCGTTCCATTCCCCTGAGAGATCTTTCGACCCATACCTTCCTGCTTGCTTCTGCCATAACTTCTGTACCGATTATATGGTCTATCCTCCAGCCAATATTCCTTAAAAGAGAATCTTTTATTCTGTAATCCCAAAAGGAATATTCTCCCTCTCCGGGCAGATGCTTCCTGAATACATCAACGAATCCCCATGACATGACTTCGGCAAATGCATCTTTTACATCACGGTGGAAACAAACATGGTTCGTCTTATTTTTTGGGTTGGCGACATCGAGTTCTGTCGGTGCTACATTAAGATCGCCAAGCCATAAGAGTTTATCTTTGGGAGTGAATTTCCTTTCAAACAGGGCCAGCACTCTCTGAAAGAACTTCAGTTTATACAGGTAATCCGGATTGTCTATCTCTTTCCCCTGGGGGATGTAGGTGTTCAGGATATTCAAATCCCCAAACCTGGCCAGTATCACCCGGGCATTTTCTGATTCTTCCCTCTCAGGCTCTGCAAGTCCGTCACCCAGACCAAACTCAGCCTCATCAGGCTCGATCTTAGAAATGACTGCGACGCCGTTGTACGATTTCATACCTTTATGGAGGCAATGGTAGCCAAGTTCTTTAAAAAAGTCTTCAGGAAATTCTTCGTCGCGGCATTTGGTCTCCTGAAGACATAAAATATCAGGGGCTCCTTCTGAAGTGAGAAAGTGTTCAAGAACCGGGATACGGCTTTTGACCGAATTTACGTTGAAAGTGCCAATATTGACCAGAGACATCCTATTCCCTCCTCGTAAATGCTTATTACGTAATAACGTCTTAAGTATACACGCAACCAATAAACGGGACCGATCGAAAAATTTCTAAAACGTTGCATTTATTGGATATGCCTGCTAGAATATCTGGCATGATAAAAATTACGGCTTCACACGGTCTGTTTGCATACTGCTGTTGTTTGGAGGGCTTCGGAGGATAATCCGCGCAGCCTT
>JBFXIQ010000021.1:0-22607 GCA_050175815.1 Synergistaceae bacterium | reverse complement strand
ATGAGGGAATGTGGGAAGATGATTTTGTCATTGAACAGGGGCCTTCGCTGAACGATCCGAATATCATAAGGATTAAGAGGTTTAATGAAGGAGATGTTGACAGGATCCTATTCGGAGGCTCAGGGACTACCAGGATCGAGGGCAAATACCTGCTTCACTGAATCGATTTGACCATGCAACCTTTAATAAGGGCGCTTTCGCAGCGAGCCTTATTTTTAAAAAAGCTTATGGAGTGATCCATTTAAGATATATCAAATACTATAACCATATTTCGAGGAAGATGCGGCAATTCTCAAATATGTGAAAAAATATAATTAGGGCAGGTCATATACGGTGTAATTGCATATGTCTGCAGTTCAAAACATGATAGAATTACCAGATACAGGGGCATAATACCTGATTTCTTAAACCGACGATGAATGTGCTGGAACTGCAGGGGTGTAACCAATTTGAGGCGAATATCATTTAACAGCAGAATAGGAATAATTGCTGCATTGGCAACTGCAGTTGTCAGCATATTGCTTGTCGTTATCACCCAGTTCAGTTTTCTTGGTGGGCTTGTTGTTGACCAGGTAAGCGGCGCTGTGCGTAGTGAACTCGATGTTGAAATTCAGATGCCTCCTCTTACAGGTAACCCGATAATGGGTTTCAAGGGAGACAAAGTTTCGCTTGTCCGCTCCGGCGATGATCTTCTTACTATCGACAAGATTGAGATAAACCTCTCTTTGCTGAGCCTCCTAAAAAACTCACCACGTGTTTCGACTCTGGTGATCGAGGGTCTGGACACAGATTATGATTCAATTCTCAAGATGGTTCCGGAGAAAATTGAGGGGCAGGATCCCGGTGATATCCCTATAGATAAAATTAAGCTCAACGACGTAAAAGTCTCTTCGAAATGGGGACTTCTTGAGCTTGGGGACAGTTCACTGGAACTTCGCGGATCCAGATGGTTCGCACCTGCGCTGAAAGGAAAATTCAAAGATATCCCCTTCTCGATATACGGCATAATGAAGAAAGAGTCCGGGAACTGGGTCCTTGACGGATTTTTGGCGAAGCTTGATGAGGGTACCGTAAAAATTTCCGGGGCTGTCTGGCCGAGGCCTGATTTCAAAGCTGAGATCAATGGTGCGGATATCCAAAAAATTGCCTCGTTTTTTCCAGGTTTTTCAAAATATGGCGTGATCGGAACTTTATCTGCAAAAATGGAAATGAAGGGCGAAGGAAAAGATATATTCATAATGGGAGAGGGTATCCTCAAAAAGGCTGTGCTGGGGAAAGTATTACTTCAAGAGGTAGCGGCAAAATGGAGATATGAAGAAGGAGTTTTGGATGTAACTTTGAACGAGAGCAAGGTTTTTGAGTCTTCCATAACCGGGATCCTCAAACTCGACACAAGGACGCCGGACAAATATCTTGAACTTAAGGCTGCAGCAAAAAACCTTCGTTTTTCTGACTGGACCGACAAAATACCGAACGAGATAGTAGGGAATGCCTCTCGGCTTAATGGGAGCATTTCCGCAGTCGAAGCAGATCTTAAAGGCCCGCTGAACGCACTGGTGGGAAAGATCGAGATCGCTCCTTCAAACGCGTCATACAATAAGATGAAATTCACATCGTTGCAGGGAAAGGCGATTTTTGATGGGCAACCCTCAGGTGTGGTCGACCTTACCGCCCTCAACGAAGGCAGGGAGATACGGGTCACAGGCACGGTGAGCTTTGCAGAGGGATTGCCGGTGGACCTGAAACTCGATGCAAAGGCGATCAGGCTGGAAGAGCTCAGTAAGGCTGTGGAAGAACTGGAAAAATATGACCTTAATGGAACGGCGGATATCTCTGCGATTATCAGAGGCAAGATCAATGCCATGAAGGTCACAGCGGATATCAACTCTTCTTCTGCCGAGATAAAAGACATAGGAACGCTTATCAGGGTGAAATTATCTCCGGAGTATGATCTTTCAGACGGCACCTTTACCTTGAGAAACACTTCCTTTCTGTGGAACGGGGCCCATATATCCGCTTCGGGCACTATAAAGAAATCCAACGGTACCCAGGAGTTCTCTTTAAGCGGAGCGATAAAGAACGTATCTTTGAATAAATTCCACGATACCCTAAAATTCTTCAAGACGATGGGTATCTCCGGTGATGCCGCCGGATCATGGGCTCTCAAGGGGAAAATCGATTCACCGGAAATACTCTTAAAGCTGAGGGCAGCAAAAGGCAGTTTCAGGGGACTTAACGTGGATAAATTTTACACTGAGATGACTTATTCCTCCGGGAAGCTAGACTTCAGCAAGATGGAAGCAAAGACCGGCCGGGGAAGTGCTGAACTTAAATGCGAGGTCATCCTGCCTGTTACAAGTCAGAACGGAAGTCCTTCCTCTCCCCTTAAGTGGGATGTGAAGGGCAGGATCAAAGAGGTGGATCTTTCAGCCCTTAATGACCTGTTTAATGCAGGTCAGGATATGGACGGGCCATGTTCAGGTGAACTGAAGATCGCCGATGACGGGAGCGGTCTTAAGTGGAGCGCTGATATTCGTTCGGATGGTGTCAGATGGCATCAGTTTGCCTCTGAAGAAGCACATGCGAGTATCAAAGGAGATACCGGAGGAATAAAGATCGACAAAGCGACCATAAATTTTCTCAGGGGAAAGCATAGCATTAGTGGCAGCGTAACTTACTCGGCAGAGGGTAAATCTTTTTCTGATTCAACTTTGAATCTAATGGTATCATCGGAAAACATAAACATGTATGAACTTCTCAGGAGGCATTTGCCGGTCGTAAGGGGTGTGCAGGGACTTATCAAGAGCGAGATCAGAGTATCCGGGACGATTGAAAAGCCTCTTTACACGGGCAGCGGCACATTTGCTCCCTTCAGGTACAGGGGATTTTTGCTGCCCATGTTGGATGTCGCCATTCAAGGCAGCATGACAGACGTAAATATTACTGAGGCAAAGGCCAGACTGAAAACCGGTGAGCTCTCTGCAAAAGGCAGGGTGTTCCTTAAAAACGGAGAGTGGCACGGAGTCCTTGATACCAATGGAATAGGAATAGATCTCAGGCAGATCGGCGTCTACCTTCCGGAACAGTTCAGGGAAAGGCTTGGCGGAAATGTCAACTTTAAGTTTACCGGAAAGGGAGAAGTCGACAATTTCGCAGGAGAGGGTTTTTTCTCCTCAGAAAGGATGAGGTTTCTCGGAATAAGGATAAAGAATATCAAAGCGCCTTTTTATATTTCGGATGGCTATGCAGTTATGGAAGACGTAAAGGCTGAAACAAACGGCGGGACTGTTTCAGGCGGACTCGCGATGGATATAAACAAGAGTACGTGGGGAGGCAACCTTACTGTTCTGAGCGCTGACGTGGCCCCAATGATAAAACAGGCTTTCCCGTCCCTTAAGGGGTCCATCTCAGGAAATGGAGATCTCAAGATCAGGGCAGGCGGAGAAACCGGAAGGATGAGTACGGTAGACGTTGCCGGTGTCCTTTTCCTGAGAAACGGGGAAATTTCAGGCTTCGAAGCGGTAGAAGCTTCAAAAAAATATATAAAGGGCAAACCTTTGCTTTTTAAAACACTTCAGAGCGCATTCACCTTTGATGAAGGATACCTGACGATCCTTCCGGGGAGTCAGGCAGTTGCACCTCCCGGAGATCAGGTGTACCGTTATGTAATGGTCGATGGACTGGTGAATAATAAAAAAGAGATGAGCCTCTTCGCAATGGGAAAGGTCAATATACAGGCATTGAATGCGCTGCTTGGCGCGCTCCAGGGTATCATCAACGTAGGTATGGAATATACCGGTGAGATCGACAGAAGCGCGTTGCTTCAGGATTTCCTTGGAGGCGTCCTCTCAGGGTTTACCAAGACAGATTTCCGTTTTGTTACCATGAATATCAACGGCAAAATGGAATCACCCCAATTCAGCAATGTCAAGGTGGATAAGTCAGAACATATGACCAGCCCGAGAAACCTGATACCAAAATCCGCGAGCGACCCGAATGAAAAGGACTATTCAAGCAGGGACACTGTTTTCAGGCTGAAATTTGAAATACCTGTCGGCCCGGGCGTAAGCTATACCAATGGCAACAATATCGGAGGACAGATCATAGAGCAGACGCTCGGAAACATACTGCAGGGGATAGATTTTGGAAACTAGAGACTATTCGGAACTCGGATCTGAGATGAGCCTCATCCTGGGAGGGGCAAGAAGCGGGAAAAGTACCTTTGCGGAAAAGCTTGCAATGGATACCCCTGCCGCTGTTACATACCTTGCTGCCGCAGATGCGCAGGACAATGAGATGCAGGAACGCATCGAAATGCACAAAAAAAGAAGACCTGCAGGATGGAAGACCTTTGAAGGAGATCCATACGAGATATGTCAGGCAACAAAGACGATCAAAGGCGTGCTTCTGCTTGACTGCCTTACACTCTGGCTCACTCGCCTCTTCCTTGAGGGTGATGCTGCCGAGGATGCTTCTGAAAAAGAATGGCAGGCCAGGGAGGCGCAGATACGGGATCTTACGGAAGATCTCTGTTCCTTACCTCCAAAGGGCACACATCTGATAATGGTAAGCAATGAAGTTGGATTCGGTCTTGTCCCATCTTATAAAATGGGCAGGCGTTTCAGGGATCTGCAGGGAAGGATGAACCAGCTCTGCGCATCAAAGGCAGACAGAGCCGCGCTTATTGTGGCGGGTTATCCTCTCTGGCTGAAAGGCGGTATGGAGGATCATTGTTGGAAATGAAAAAAAACGGAGTTCAGGATCATCTGAGCAGATTCACTGAAGAGATAAAAAGCGACAAATTCGGTTTTGACCTAAGGGACCGCTTCGTTGTAGCATGGACTCTCTTTTCCAGGATACCTATGCCAAAAAAATGGTGGCCCGTGGAAATGCCCTCCGGCAACAGGACCCTCTCTCTGGCTCCTCTCGCAGGAGGCTTGCTTGGGCTTCTCACAGGACTTGTGATCGGCATATCCGGCTTGCTTAGGATCGGAGCTCCCGGATCGCTTTGGATAGGAGTCTCCTTCTATGCTGCCGCCGGCTGGTCTCTCCATCTGGATGGTTGGGGCGACCTGTGGGACGGCGTCGGTTCAGGCAAAGAGGGCGAAGAACTGCGTTCAGTCATGAAGGACAGCAGGATCGGAGCCTATGGCGTGACAGGCCTGATACTGGCTTTCGGACTGTGGACTTCAATGCTTGGTTCAGTTGAGAGCACAGAGGTTCTTGCTGCCTGCTCTGTTGCTGCCGCTTCAGGAAGGTTTGCTTCATGCTCAGCCGCTTATAAAGGGATATACCCTTGGGAGAGCGGAATGGGAAAAGGCTGGGTGGATACATATACAGGCTATGATCTTTTCACTGCGGCTTTATCTTTGTTAATTTTCATGCCCTTTGCCCCTTTTAGATGGATCATCTCAGCTGCCGCGGCCCTTCTGATAGGTTTTGGGATGGCCGGCTGGATGAATTCGAAGTTGGGCGGAGTCAACGGGGATGTGCTTGGCGCCTCCGCTGTAGCAGCGGAGATAATCTCCCTTGCGGTCTTTGCGATATGAGCATTTTCGACCCGAAACTGATAGCCGTAGACATGGACGGAACTATCTTAAACAGTTCAAGCCAGCTTTCAATAAGGACAAGGAACGCGCTGAGATCAGCTATTTCATGCGGAGTTCCTGTTGTAGTTGCGACAGGAAGGATGTATCCCTCAGCCCTGCCTGTGATAAAAGAGATAGGCATCAGTACTCCCTGTATTTTCTACAACGGAGCAATAGTGCGCGATCTTGTATCAGAGAAGATCCTGCTCGAAAAGGGTCTTGGAAAAGAGCTGACTGCCGAGGTCGTCTCTTTCTACAGGGAAGAGGGCTGGTACATACAGATATACAGCGACGACAGGCTCTATGTAAAAGACAGCAGCGACCCAAGGAGCAGGTTCTACGAAACGATATCCAAAATACAGCCTGTCTCTCTTGGTGAAGACTTCTGGGAGTTTAACGTGGATTCCACTAAACTTCTGGGCATAGCGCTTGACGAGAGAAATTTTGCCCTTATGGCAGAGAAGACGAAGTCCCATTTCGACGGCAGAGTCTACACGGCAACATCGTGGGGAGCCTTTGTCGAAATAACGCATCCCGAGGTCAACAAGGCCAAAGGACTTGCAATTGTCGCAGAAAGGCTTGGTGTTGACCCAAAAGATGTGCTGGCTATAGGCGACGGGGTCAACGACACTGAGATGATAAGGTGGGCGGGACACGGAGTAGCCATGGGCAATGCACCTGATCAGGTAAAAGCTGCGGCAGATGAGACAGCTCCTGACAATGACAGTGATGGGGCGGCAATTATTGTTGAAAGATACCTGTGTCGGAGGGATCATTGATGAGAGATTATTTTGCACAGATAAGGCCAACTATGACTTTTGAGATATTCCCGCCGAAGGGTTCAGGAGATCTCACTTCGATATTTGCTACCGTTGATGCCCTTGCAAGCCTGGCGCCGGATCTTATAAGCGTGACATATGGAGCAGGCGGCACAAGCCGCGATAACACAGTTGAAATAGCCTCTCAGATACAGAACAGCTATGCCATCCCTGCCCTTGCGCACCTGACCTGCGCAGGGAACTCAAAAGAAGAGTTGGATCCTGTCCTCAGGACACTTTCAGAGAACGGGGTCAGAAATATACTTGCTCTCAGGGGAGATATCGCCGAAGGCGAGAAGCTTAAAGACTTCAGGTACGCCTCAGACCTTATCAGCTACATCAAATCAAGATATAATTTCAGGATCTTTGCTGCCTGTTACCCGGAAAAACATATAGAGGCATATTCGATGGAGGATGATCTTCGCTGTCTGAAGGAAAAAGCGGACTGCGGGGTCGATGTGCTCATTTCACAGCTCTTTTTCGACAACGAACTCTTTTACAGGTTCAGGGATCACGCAAGGTCGATAGGAATAGATACTCCGATAGTTGCCGGGATAATGCCGATAACATCATCTTCGCAGATAAGCCGGATGGTATCGATGTGCGGTGCCTCTGTCCCCGAAAAAGTCCAGAAAATAATCAGGGCCTTTGGACACAACAGCATGGCAATGAAAGAGGCCGGCATAGCGTATGCAACAGCGCAGATAGTGGACCTTCTTGCTACAGGGGTGGACGGCATCCATCTCTATACCATGAATCAGCCCGATATAGCGAAGAGGATATCGGAAAACATACGGGGCATCCTATATTCGCTGAGAGTAAAGCGTGGCTGATTTTCCGGATCCGGCTGTTCTGAAAGAGATCATGGGCCTGCTCTCGATCCCCGAGAGCCGAATTGGGGGAGATCTTATAAGTGCTGTCAACAGGCAGTACCAAAGAATAAAAGATGCATCTGAGCCCAAATCACTCTTTTCTGTCTTTGAAGCGGATGTCAGAGATTCCCACATTATTTTTGACGGGTCCTTTTCTATTATCGGCAAGGATCTTGCATATACGTGCAGTGGCTGTAAAAGAGCAGTCCTTATGGCAGTTACTCTTGGCAGCCGGGTAGATATGCTGATCAGAAGATCACAGTCAGAAGACATGTCATATGCTGTCATTGCGGATGCATGTGCGTCTGCCGAGGCAGACAGGATAGCGGACATGACTGAAAAAGAGATAATGACTTCCCTCTCAGACGAGGAATTCCTTACAATGAGGTTCAGCCCGGGATACGGGGATGTCTCACCGATGGAGTCCGCTAAGATCATAACAGCTCTCGGTGCTGACAGGAAGATCGGCCTTAAGCTTTCACGGACCGGAATGCTCATACCGTTTAAATCTGTTACGGCAGTGATAGGAATTTCAAATAAAATTACTGACAGAAAAAGAAACTGCAGTATCTGCTCCATCAACAAAGACTGCAGATACAGGAAAAGGGGCGAATTCTGTGGCATTCAGCATAAATGAAAAAAGCACATGGATCTTTGACGGGGCGATGGGCACCATGCTCCAGAAAAGGGGGCTTAAAAGGGGACAGGTACCCGAGATCCTCAATCTGACAGATCCCGGCTTGATAGAGTCTATTCACAAAGAGTATTTTGATGCAGGATGCGATATAGTGTCGGCCAACACTTTTGGGGCAAACAGATACAAGACGGAGAAGACAGGGCGTTGTCTTGAAGATATAGTTGCGTTGGCTGTGGGTACAGCAAAAAAAGCAGCAGAAGGCCGCAAAGGGAAGTATGTGGCTTTGGACATAGGGCCGTGCGGCCGTGTGCTCTACCCTGCCGGAGACCTGCCTTTTGAAGAGGCGGTCGGAGTATTTTCTGAAATAGTGAGAGCAGGAGATGCAGCCGGAGCGGACATTATCCTTTTGGAAACATTCACTGACCTCTATGAACTAAAAGCAGCTGTTATAGCGGCAAAAGAAAACTCAAACCTTCCCATATTCGCTACGATGAGTTTTGAGGAGAACGGCCGTTCATTTTTCGGGACGACTGTGGAATCTATGATACTTACTCTCGAAGGGCTGGGTGTAGCCGCACTTGGCGTAAACTGTTCACTCGGGCCAAGACAGCTTGCTCCGATAGTGGAACGCATCATAAAAGCAAGCAGCATTCCGGTAATGGTCCAACCCAATGCCGGTCTTCCGATCTTCAGCCAAGGCGAAGCCCGTTATGATGTCACCCCTGAACAGTTTGCCGACCACATCAGAAAATTTGTCGGAGACGGGGTTGCAATAGTGGGAGGGTGCTGCGGAACGGACCCGGGATATATAAAACTTGTCAGAGAAAAACTTGGCGGAGCTTTTTCGCTCCCTCTAAAGGCCCCAAAAAGGACGGGAGTCTGTTCTCCCTCTAAAGATGTTTTCTTCGGTGATGACACAGTGATAATTGGTGAACGCCTCAACCCCACGGGGAAAAAATCGCTGCAGGCTGCGCTTCGTTCAAAGGATATGGACTACGTCCTTAGAGAAGCACTCCGCCAACAGGAACAGGGAGCTCATATCCTTGACGTGAATATGGGACTTCCGGATATAGATGAACCTGAAATGCTGAAAAGGGCTGTACTTGAGATCCAGTCTGTTGTCGATCTTCCACTGCAGCTTGACTCCTCCGATCCCGTTGCTTTGGAAAAGGCTGCGAGGGTCTACAATGGCAAGCCCCTGATCAACTCGGTCAGCGGGAAGAAGGATTCCCTGAGGACGATACTTCCCATAGCAAAGAAATACGGAGCGGCTGTCCTAGGCCTTACTCTGGATGACGACGGCATACCTCCCTCCGCTGAGGGCAGACTTAAGATAGCCAGAACTATAATGGAAGAGGCTCAAAAGATCGGTATACCCAAAGAGGACGTTCTTATAGACTGCCTTGTCATGACTGTTTCCGCTCAGCAGGAACAGGCGGCAGAAACCCTCAGGGCGGTAAGGATGGTCGGGGAAGAACTTGGGCTGAAAACGGTCCTCGGGGTCAGCAACGTCTCTTTCGGGCTTCCGGCGCGTCCCATCGTCAACAGGACTATGCTTACGATGGCACTGATGCAGGGACTTGACGCACCTATAATGAACCCGGGCGACGAGGGGATGAGGGAGGCGGTTTCGGCATTCAGGGTGCTGATGGGCAAAGACCGCGAGGCCGAGGAATTTATCGCAGTATATTCAGGCTCTGATGAGAAAAAACAGGATCAGAAAGCCCTCAGTGAAGTTCAGTTGGACCTTCCGCAGGCCATCATAAGAGGGCTAAAGGGCGAAGCGGGAAGGGCGACAGAGCTCCTCCTCACTAAAATGGCCCCGCTTGAAATAATTGAAAAGGAGATTATCCCCTCTCTTGATCAGGTGGGAAAAGAGTACGAATCATGCAGAATATTCCTTCCTCAGCTCATGAAGTCGGCAGAGGCTGCAAAGTCATCATTCGAACTTATCCGTAAAGAACTTGCGAAAGATGGGAGTGCAGGCTCCGAAGATCGTACTTCTGTCGTAATCGCCACAGTCCACGGAGACATACATGATATAGGCAAAAACATCGTAAAGGTCATAATGGAGAATTATAATTTCAGGATGATCGACCTCGGAAAGGATGTCCCGCCCGAGAACATAATCGGGGCGGTAAGGGACAGCGGGGCTCAGATAGTTGGTCTCAGTGCCCTGATGACGACTACCGTCTCAAGCATGAAGTCTACCATAGACATGCTCAGGAAGGAATGTCCCGGAGTAAGGGTCATAGTCGGCGGAGCGGTGCTGACAGACTCACTTGCGGAATATGTGGGCGCCGACCACTATGCGAAGGACGCTATGGAGGCGGTCAGGATACTGGGCCGCAAATAATTGATTTGCGGCTGGGCCTAATTAAAAAGATCCAGCAGGCTGAAACCGTCAACGCTGTCTATTGAAGAGTTCCCCTTATGTACGCGGAGTTTTTTGTACTTCGCGTCAGTGCCCTCGCTGTTGAGCCCGGCTGCGTAAAAGGTAAGCCCGCCGCCCTTGGCAAGGCAGACTACAGCTCTGCCGTCTCCCTCTTTTCTCCATTCAAGCCTGTCTGCGTTCTTGGGGAGCAGGAAATTTGTCAGTCCCAGGCCTGTTTCAGTCTTGTACTCTCCTGACCGGGCCTCTGCCTCGCGGACCTTGCCGTTGAGGAAAATTATACGCAAGCCTCTTTTTGGCATAGTTTTGCTGTAGGTCCAGATTTCTGCGTGGTCGTCTGCAAGGATCGACTTGCCGCCGACCTTCCTGAATTCTTTTGCCTCAGGCGATCCCAGTTTGCTCTTTACTTCTTCCTTAGTGTCTCCGATCTCAATCATTCCGATCGATTTGCCTGGTCTGATAACCAGTTTCGGGTCTGTTGGCCATCCAAGCATTGCTTTTGCTGCATTAGCCCCGTGAAGTCCCCTTCTGTCATCGGGGGCTAGCTCAGAGAACCTTTCATAGCCTTTGAGCGCCTCTTTCCAAGCTCCAAGGTCCATGAGCATCTTTGAACATGTAAGCACCTGCTCAGGTTTCTTGAAAAGCTCTGTCTGCTTAACAAGAGCCTCGACAGCGGTCTCTATATTTTTAGATTTTATTGCAGCCTCGCTTACAAGGGCCCATGCATATGGATCCTTCAGTTTTGCGGCACCCTCTTTGAGAGCCGGGAGTCCCTTTTCAAAGTTGTTTTTCTGGGTATAAAGCCAGCCTGATCTTATAAGCGCTTTCCCGTCTCCGGGAAGAATTTTCAAATGTTCTTCATAATGGCTTATGGCTTCATCCGTCTTGCCGGTTTTTTCGAGGCAGAATGCCATCTGATATAAGATGTTTTTACGCTCGGGGCGAAGCCTCAGCACTTTTTCATAAAGCAGGTAGGCCTCTGAGTAGTTTTCAAGTTTGAACTGGGCAGATGCTCGCTGATAATATTTTTCAGGAAGGACGCTTGTCCTGTAATACCATAAGCTTCCTCCGAGGAAAACAACCAGTATGACGGCTGCGATAACTCCAAAAACATACCTTGGAACAGGGGGGCGATGTTCTTTTTTCAGGCCCCATTCCTGTTCTTCCTTTGTCATCCCCGTCTGTTCTTCCGGAACTATCTCAGGACATTTTTCTTGATTGTTGCCGCAGTTATCGTTTATCAAGTTGATCGATCCTTTTTTTTTATTTGAAGCTACTGCAAAATTGTAGCAGATATACGCTCTTTTGCTATTGGCAAAATCATCAGAAGAGGTTTAATCTTTAGAAGTGCGCAGAACGGAGGTAGTTATTTGTTGCTTGAGTTTCGGGATATTCAAATTGAAGATATCTCATTTTTTGAAAATTACTGGAAAATTACAAGCCAGAGAGCATCCGATTACAGCTTTCCGATCCTTTGGGGATGGGCCGGAGACTATGGATACCAGACAGCCCGGGAAGATGATGAGGATCTTCTCTGGATAAGGCAGACTATTCCCAGTGATTACGACCTTGCTCCGCTTGGGCAATGGAAAAGGGATGACTGGGAAGAGATAATTCAAAAAAGGTTCGGTAAAGAAGCTGAATTCTGGCTAGTGCCGGAAAAGCTTCTTACTATCTGGAAAGCGCAGTTTGGAGAGAGGCTCGACTCCGAGGACATGAGGGGAAGTTGGGAATATCTTTATGACATAAGAGATCTGGCTATGCTGCCCGGAAACAGGTTCATGAAAAAACGCAACAGGGTCAATCAGTTCCGCAAAAATTACGATTATATTTTCAAACCGATAACGCCGGAGATCGTCCCCGAGGTAATGGAGTTCCAGCACGCATGGTGCCAGGCGAACAACGGCTGTACTGACAAAGGGCTGTTGCAGGAAAACCACGGTATACTCAGAATACTCAGCAACTGGGAAAGCATCCCACGCTTAGTAGGGGGAGTCATCGTGGTTTCAGAAAATATCGCGGCCTACACTATTGGAGAATTGGCGTGTCACACGATATTCGTACATTTTGAAAAAGCAAGCCTCGAATACGGAGCGGCATATCAGGCGATAAACAAAGAATTTATGTGCCACATGATCGAAGAGCATCCCGAACTTGCTGTCGCTAACAGGGAAGAGGACATGAACGACCCCGGGCTGAGAGAGGCAAAAATGTCCTACATGCCCACGGATTTCATAAAAAAATATCGTGTAAAGATCAAAATTTGACCACTCATACAAAACTGTACCGGACAAAGGATGATAAAAGAATATTTTTTTCAACGTACTTGAGGGTGGCTAGGGAGAGATATAAATGTTAGAATTTGCAGGTCAAAAAATCAAAAAAGACAACACTGGAGGAAGAATAATGAAGATAATAGCCATACTGATGTTCCTTATCACAATATCTGCTTTCCTGAAGGCATTTGCTGCAAGCCCGGCTTCAGCAGCGGAGGCCGAGGCAGCTGCAAAACGGCAGACAGCAGTTTTTGAAACATCCTTGGGTACATTCAAGATAGAACTATATAACGATCTTGCCCCAAACACGGTAAAAAACTTTACAGACCTGATAAAGAAAAAATACTACGACGGGATAATATTCCACCGTGTAATAGAGGATTTCATGATCCAGGGAGGCTGTCCGCAGGGCACGGGAATGGGAGGTCCGGGCTACAGCATAAAGGACGAGTTCGGCAAAGGCCTGAAGCACGACAAACCCGGAAAACTTTCAATGGCGAACTCAGGTCCCGACACAGGCGGATCACAGTTTTTTATCACCCTTGTGCCATGCCCGTGGCTTGACGGCAAACATGCTATATTCGGCCATGTATCGGAGGGTATGGATGTTGTTGAGAAAATTGGAAAGGTTCCCACCGATTCAAGAGACCGTCCTTTGAAAAAGGTTGTAATAGAAAAGCTGACAGTTAAATAACAGATCATAGTCAAGATCAAGAAGAAAAGAAGGGTCCGGCGGGCAAAACCATCGGCCCCTTTTATTTTTTGGGGCCCTTATGACATTTTTTGTTTTTTTATTTGCCATTTTTTAATACCCGCTTCGCTGGTTTTATGATAATATGTTTGGATGAGTTTCTGTGTTTGGAATTATTTCAAAAACTTAATATTTCATATTCGGGATCCATACACATGATCCGGCAATGATCTTAAGTTGGGACAGGCCCCACGGGGAGGATAAATGATGAGCTTTACGATCAGTTTTAACGAAATGAAAGAGATAAAGATCGATTTTCCCATAACAGCCAGGGAAGCGCTTGCGAGGACGGATTTTACTAAAAGAGAGAGGGTGGTGGCATGCAGGGTCAACAGGGTCCAGCGGCCGCTCTCATGGGAGATAGACATGGATTCCAATCTGGAATTCATAACATACGACACCATCGAGGGGGCTGAGGTATATCTCAGGACGATCTCCTTTATGCTTACCTCTGCTGCTACCAGAGTGTGCGGGATCAGGCTGCATCTTCGCCAGTCTATGAATTTTTCCTACTTTTACGATAGCCCTGACAGCCCTGTTACGGATGACCAGAGAAAATGCATCCTTGCAGAAATGCACAGGATGGTCAAAGACGGAGTCAATCTTGTCAGGGAGGAACTCTCCAGTGACAAGGCCCGTGCGATAATGTCAGCCCAGGGGTATATCGACAAGGAGAGACTTCTTCGCTGGGTGAACAACGATCCCGTGGTCCTCTACAGATGTGAGGGAATATACGACTTTTTCGGAGGTGCACTTGCTGACAACGCAGCGATAGTACCCGTATTTGACCTGCATCTCTATAAAGGAGGGATATTTATTTCGGGCCCCTCTTTCGCAGATCCTTCAAAGACACAGCCGTTTAAGACATCGGCAAAGACATTCACCCTGTTTCAGGGCTACGCAAAGTGGCTTGACAACCTAAAGGTGGCAACTATGGACAACATCCATTACCTTGTGGCGAACGGGCATTCGAGAGATTTCATAATGGTTTGCGAGGCCCTCCACACAAAGACGCTCAGTGCGATCTCAGCACACATTTCCGAGAGGCCGGAAGTGCGCCTTCTCTGCCTTGCGGGTCCTTCAAGCTCCGGCAAGACGACATCTTCAAGGCGTATCCGTGTACAGCTTCTTGCCTCGTGCATAAATTCAGCCACGCTTGAACTTGACAATTATTTTGTTGAGAGGTCGAAAACGCCAAGGGATTCCCAGGGAAAGTTTGATTTTGAGGCTCTTGAGGCACTTGACCTCGACCTGATCAACGAACATCTTGCTGCACTTCTTGAGGGCAAAGAGATAGACGTTCCGAAGTTCGATTTTATCACCGGCGAGAAAAAAAAGGGATACAAACTAAAACTTGCCGAGGATCAGCTTCTGGTGATAGAGGGTATTCACGGACTCAACGACAAACTTTCTGAAAGCATCCCACATGACAATAAATACAAAATATTCATATGCCCTCTGACCGGTGCGGCTATAGACATGCATAACAGGATCGGCACCACAGACACCAGGCTCCTCAGGCGCATGCTGCGCGACTACAGGACGAGGGGACATTCACCCGAAGCGACACTTATACAGTGGCCTTCAGTGATAAAAGGCTCACACCGTCATATTTTCCCTTATCAGGAGAACGCCGATACGCTTTTCAATACTTCACTTGCTTATGAGCTTCCGGTTCTAAAAGGTTATGTGCAGCCCCTGCTGGCTTCGGTAAAAGATGATTCTCCCGCTTATGGCGAGGCCCAGAGGCTTCTGTCAATATTAAGCTTTGTTCCTGTCATACCATCAGACGACGTCCCCAATATTTCGATACTCAGGGAGTTTATTGGCGGAAGCTGCTTTGAGTAGAGATAATTATGGTATTGAGTGAAAAATGATCGTTTTACATGTTTCTTACGCCGACAACAAGTTTTTTGCATGGGGCGAGCGTTCATTCCGATCTGACAGCCTGACAGCCCCACTTGCAATTTCTGGATCCGGGATACCAAGGATGCCGTGGGATGCAGGCAGCCTTGCCGTTCACGACATATTGAAGACAGCCGGGATACGTCACACAAGAAAGATCCCGGCGGAGTCTTCAGTAACAGCATATGTTGACCTGCCTGCGTACGATGGTTTTCCTCTGCCCTCCTCCCCACTGCTTGGAGAACTGCCTGAAACCGGCGGAGAACCTTCGACAGAAAGATTTTCTGTTGAGGCCATCCATATTACTCACGAGGAACTTATATCTCTTTTCCAGCTGATCAAGGACAGCAGGGAAAAACTGCCGGTACCGGGGCTCTTGTGGGGCAATGACCTGAAATATGTTCTAAAAGCCCTTGAATACGCATCATTGATGGTAATGAGGGGCACATACCTTCCGGGCATGGGATCTTCCGATGGAAGTTACTTTTCGGTATGGAGACCTCTCCATCTGGCAAAATACCAGGATGGATACTCAGCTTACGTAAACTCCCTTCCTCCTGTGACCGGGAGTTTTTCACTGACAAGCGAGAAGATGCAGCCTGATAATCCTCAAGATACTGCAGACTCAATATTGGAAGCCTTCCTTGAGGAGATAGTGAGGAGGGCTCAGGCAGTTCCGGGAAGAAGGGGAAAACAGGTCGACCAGACCAATCTGCATGATATCTGGCTGCGCTCCCTCACCTGGCCTAAGTCCGCGCTTCAAAGATGGAATGAGGAAATGGGTCCGCTATGTTCTCAGATAGAAGAGTGGACCGATTCTGTCAGAGTTGTCACAAACCAGCCCTGGAGACTTTTTCTCAGGCTCGAAGAGCCTTTGTCAGGCAATTCTGAAGACTCATGGACTTTGTCCTGGCATTTGCAGTCTGCAATGGATCAGACTCTTACAGTACCTGCAGAGAAAGTATGGAGCCCCGGTCCGGCCGAAAGAAGATGGTTCCGTGCTTCAGGAGCAAATCCGAGAAGGTACCTGCTTCAGCTCCTTGGACAGATATCCTCTTCTGTCCCCGCAATAGCAAGAAGTCTCAATGAGCCGTCCCCTGTCAGCTGCACGATGTCATTTGATGAGCTGCTCGAGTTTCTCCATGACAATGTTCCGGAGATCCTCGAACATGGGATACAGGTGCAGTTTCCATCTGCTTGGGGGGCTCCCTCAGACAGGCCGAGGCTGGCAGTAAAAGGAAATATCAGGGAGGGAGAAGTTTTCTCTGCCGGAAACCGGATCGATCTGGGAGACCTTATGGATGTCGACTGGTCTGTTTCTATCGGGGAAGATGTACTGACGGAAGAAGAGTTTTCTATGCTTAGGAAGCTGAAAACTCCTCTCGCGAACATAAGAGGCAAATGGGTCCTCCTTTACCGGGATGAGCTTGAAAAGGTAATAGATGGTATCAAAAAACTCCCACCTAAAATTACGAGAAAAGATGCGCTTATCTCCTCCTTCAGAGAGAGCAAGGGAGATCTCCCGCTTTCATCCATTACAGGTTCAGTCTGGCTGGATTCAGTGCGGTCGGTCCTTACCGGCGCCGAGCAGATCGAACAGATAAGCCAGCCTGATGGATTTTGCGGTGAACTGAGGCCCTACCAGCTTAAAGGGCTTTCATGGCTCTCCTGGCTTGCAGAGATAGGCCTGGGCGGATGTCTTGCTGATGACATGGGGCTTGGAAAGACGGTACAGGCCCTTGCGCTGCTGAAAACAAATATACTGAGAGGGGAAAAAGACCCGGTCCTGCTTATATGTCCGACCTCGGTCATAGAGAACTGGCGGAGGGAAGCCGAACATTTCGTTCCTGACCTCTCTGTCCTCATACACCACGGGACCAGGAGGCCCAGGGGTGAGAAATTCGCCGAATCCGTAAAGGGAAGGGATCTTGTGATATCTTCCTACTCGCTGCTTCACAGGGACAACGAGACATTCAAAAAAGCGGACTGGTCAGGAGTCATCCTCGATGAGGCCCAGAATATAAAAAATCCTGAAACGAGGCAGTCAAAGGCTGCCCGTTCCATAAAGGCAAAATGGCACTTTGCCCTCACAGGCACACCTGTAGAAAATCACGTAGGAGACATGTGGTCGATCATGGAATTCCTGATGCCGGGCCTGTTGCCGAACAAATCAAGGTTTGTGAGGGAGTTTATGCGTCCTATACAGGCCGGGGAGACGAGTGCCCTTCAAAAGATCAAAAAGATAACCGGGCCTTTTATACTGAGAAGGCTGAAGACAGATAAAAACATCATTTCCGACCTTCCTGAAAAAATAGAGACAGAAGTCTTTTGTTCGTTGAACAGAGAACAGGCCTCGCTTTACGGAGCTGTGCTCGACAACCTTGAGGAGGACCTTACCGGGGCAAGCGGGATCGGGCGCAAAGGTGCGGTGCTTTCTGCTATCACATCCCTGAAACAGGTATGCAACCATCCCGCCTTATATTTAAAAGACAGGTCCCAGATAGCGGGACGTTCCGGAAAGCTTGCCCGCCTCACTGAGATCGCAGAGGAGATGCTGAGCGTTGGCGACAGGGCCCTGATCTTCACCCAATACGCTGAGATGGGGGCTATGCTAAAGAGCTATCTACAGGAGACATTCGGAAGGGAAGCGCTCTTTTTGCACGGAGGGGTAGAGAGACAAAAAAGGGACGAAATGGTCAGGAAGTTCCAGGAGTCGAAAGATGCCCCGCCATTTTTTGTCCTCTCTCTCAAAGCGGGAGGGACCGGTCTCAACCTTACCGCTGCCAACCATGTGGTGATGTTTGACAGGTGGTGGAATCCTGCTGTTGAACAGCAGGCAGTAGACAGGGCATATAGGATAGGACAGAAAGAAAGAGTCCAGGTTCATTATTTCTGCTGCAGGGGAACATTGGAAGAAAAAATCGAACTGCTTATCAGGTCAAAGAAAGATATAGCGGATTCTGTGGTATCTGCGGGAGAAAACTGGCTGACCGAGATGACAGACAGCGAGCTGAAGCAGCTTTTCAAATTAAGCAGGGATGCTGTGGAGGATATGGAATAAATGTATAGAAGAAGGACTTCCTGGACATATACCAAACCTCTTAGTACCAGGGGTGGAATAAAATCCCGCGTCAACAGGGGCCGCTTCCATGGATCAAACTGGTGGTCAAGGCGATGGATCGAGATCCTTGAAGGGAGCATTGATTCTGCGCGCCTTGCAAGAGGAAGGAGCTATGCAAGACGGGGGCAGGTAGTCGATATTGATATAGAGCCCGGCCTTGTAACAGCATCAGTACAGGGAACCAGAAAGAAACCCTACCAGATAAGGCTTGGATTTGAGATCCTGTCAGAGGAAGCGAAGGCCCTTCTTCTTTTCCGTTTCAGGGAGAGATCATCGTTTGCAGCCACACTTCTGGCGGGAGAGATGCCTGAGGAAATGGAAAAAGTCTTCAAAGAGGCGGGAACGGGGCTTTTCCCAAGCAAAAGCTCCCTACGACGT
Source organism: Synergistaceae bacterium (assembly GCA_050175815.1). GTDB lineage: Bacteria > Synergistota > Synergistia > Synergistales > Synergistaceae > Caenicola. Next base: position 3,869 of record JBFXIQ010000021.1, on the reverse strand, counting down.
TATAAATGCAGCTGCCCTGACGATGCTGTTCCGTGTAAACATATCATAGCAGTACTCCTGCTGCTTGCCGAAGTATTTGACGATGATCCCTTCCTTCTGCTCAAGCTCAGAGGGGTCAACCGTGAGGGTCTAATCAACCTTTTGACTCTTGAAACATCCGGGGATAATGAAGAACTCAATTATGAAGAGGACGAGACATGGGAAGACGGGGATGGCTCAGTTATAAGCGGAGGATCTGACAATGCAGCTGAAAACATCACCGATACATATAAAAACGGTGAGGAGTGTCCTTCTTACTCCAAATGGTACGGGGAAGAAGTTCCGGAATTCAAATACAATATTGAAGAAAATGAAAGGCAAATCGCAGCACTTGAGATCATAAACGACTTTCCTTTCTGGAGAGGAGAACTGCCGTTCCGTCAGTCACTCAGTCAGTACTACGAGCGGGCGGCCAACTCCGCGGAAGAGATACTGACAGGGGAGAAAAAGAAGACCGTAGGACGTCCCCGCAAACTGATATAAATAAAAAGCACAAGGAGGGTGCCTGATGCACACTCCTTATGCTTTACCAAAAAATGTTTTATGAAACTACATCCCGGGGTATTCAAAATCCTTTACCTCAAGTGAGGAGTAAAGTTTTTCCAATTCTTCTATTTTTTCCTTGAGGATCGAGGCATTGGCCTCGTTTTCTGATTCGCGCTTGATGCTGTATTTCCTGAAGAAGAGGTTATTATCCTTTGCGCCATCAACACCAAAGATCTCTCTGTACATCATAAGGTCGACCGGCATTTCAAAATCCTTCGCAACATCCTCATATCCGAAAAGGACCCAGATCTCCTTGAATCCCGACCATGCTATCGCAGATATACACATCGAACACGGGTCGTGGCTGGCGACAAAAATACATTCCGAAGGAGCGGGGTGGTCTTTCATTGAAAAGAAGCGTAGGATCGTATCAATTTCTCCGTGAAAAATTGGATTCCCCTGTCTGTTGTTGGTCCCGGCGACTATCGTTTTTAATGACGCTGCGTCAAGGACCATTCCTCCGAAGACATGATTGCCTTCCTCCACTCCCTTTTCTGTCAGGGGCAGAAGGTCATCTTTTATTGCTGTTAGTATATTTTCGATCTTGGTCATCGTTATCATCTCCTCGTCCGGTTTTCCTGTGCTCATTTGTTAAAGACCAGACTAATCTAACACCGAAAGCTGCACTTTGTCCATTGATGCGCTTACATGCGTTGATGCAGGCGATTTATCTACGCTGCAGTAAAGATGTAGTAAGTATCATTAATCAGATCTGAAACGTGATCCTTTTCGCCATATAATACAAATCGTCGCTGCGGCCAAAAGAAGGAAAGCACTGAAAGCGAAAAAGCTTTTTTGCATCCCGAGCATTGATCCGAAAACCCCCCACATTATCGGTCCCAGAAAATACCCCATGCCCCAGAAGAGATAATAGGATCCTGAAATGGTTCCTTTAAGACTGTCGGGAGCTTTCTCGTTGAGGAATGCCATGGAGGATACGAAAAAGCCCCCCAGGGACCCCGCGGAGATACCGAGCAGCAGAGTTGCAAAAAGCTTTCCTGTGTATGGGAAAAGCGCCCATGAAAGGGCGGAACAGGTAAGCCCCAGTATCATGAAGATCTCCCTTCCAAACCTGTCAGAGAGAGGACCATAAAAAAACTGTGCTCCGGCGATGAAAAGGTAATATGCAGAGAAGAGGATGCCTATGTCCATCGCGCCGTATTGTCTGGCAGTCACAAGCCATCCGGGGGCTATGCTGAAGAGAAGTCCCTGACCGCAGCCGTAGAGGAAGATCCCCAGCAGCACTATCCTTACCGGTACATCGGAGAGAAGTCCGATGGCTTTTTTTATCTCCAGGGCATCATTCTTGCTTCCGGGCTCAGACCTCCTGTTTTTCTGTGTAAAGAAAATTATCAGGAAAGCCAGAAAGCACAATGAACTGAAAAAGAGAAAACCTCCCCTTTCCCCGAAGATGTCAGGCATGCTCGGGACAAGAAGCGGTCCGACCGAGAGCATTATGTATACTGCAGCAGTGTATATCCCTATCATCTTTCCCTTGTTGTTGGGATATGCTATTGAAATTATTGCCGGGGCCGTAGCCCAGACAGGGATCTCACCCGCCCCCTGCACGGCCCGTCCGATAAAGATCGGCACCCCCGAATTGGCAAAGTAAAATATTATTCCCGACACGGCGGATAGAAAATAGCCGAAGAGCAGGAATGGTTTAAAGCCGTATCGGTCAGAAAGGTTTCCGAAGGGTACCTGAAGGAAGATATAAGGAAGAGCAAAGCTTGAAGCCAGAAGTCCGACAAGCGATGCGTCTCCTCCCGACAGCGCTATCACCCTTGCGGGGAGTCCCGAGGCTACGATTCCTACTCCCAACATGGATATCGCAGCTGCAGACGTGATGCCGATAAATGTTTTCAGACGGCTTTCCGGCATAAATAATTCCCCCCATGTGTATACAAAAAATATGTCCACACGAAAAGTTATACCACAAAAACCATAAGGACTGTAAAAATGCAGTGCAGATTTTTGCTGACAGCCGGGTGGGATAAAAAAAGCGGCGACAGCAGCGTTTTATTCTTATGTAAATTGCTGCAAAGAGCGGCTATTTAGGGTTATCGCCCTTGCCAAAAACATAAAAACAGAATAACATATCCGTTATTCCACTATTGATATGGCAGATATTTTTAATTTGCCAAGTTTATTTTAAGGAGTAGCAGAGAATATGATCACTAAAGAAAAGGAACTCCCGATTTTAAGGATAGGAAAACACCAGCCCAAATATCCGATAGTTCAGGGCGGGATGGGGGTCATGATATCAGGTCCGCGGCTTGCCGGAGCAGTCGCCGCTGAGGGCGGGATAGGAACGCTCGCATCAGTGGGTCTTGGAGTCCTGACCGAGGGATACAACGCGAAAAATTTTGCTGAACGCAACAGCGAGATGCTAAGAAAATACATAAAACAGGCAAAAGACGCGGCTATGGGCGGTGTGCTTGCAGTCAACTGCATGTGCGCCCTCTGTGATTATGAATCACTTGTCAGGACATCGTGCGAAGCGGGTGCGGACATTATCGTATCCGGTGCGGGACTCCCCCTTAAGCTTCCCGAACTTACGGAAGGGTTTCCGGACGTTGCACTTGTTCCTATCGTGAGCAGTGTCAAGGCAGCCAACATTATCGTAAGCCGCTGGAAAAAACATTATGACCGCTACCCTGACGGGATCGTAGTGGAGACACCAAACACAGCCGGAGGTCACCTCGGAGCAAGAGACATCGAGCAGGTATCTGACCCCGCGCTCTCTCTCAAAGCCGTAGTGCCTGCTTTGGTCGATTACCTAAAGGAAAATGAAATAGACGTTCCAGTTATAGCAGCAGGCGGTATCTGGGACAGCAATGACATCTCAGAGGCATTCTCCATGGGGGCAAAAGGGGTGCAGCTTGGTACCCGTTTTGCAGCTACCGAAGAAGGAGATGCATCTGACAGGTACAAACAGTCATATATTGACGCCAAAGAGGAAGACGTAGTTCTTATCAACAGCCCATGCGGCCTTCCCGGTCGGGCAATAAACAGCCCTATGGTGAAGCGTTATCTTGCGGGGATCCAGGAGAGGATGCCGTGCAGGACCCCTTGCCTGACCCACTGCATATGCAGGATAAAACACGAGACTTTCTGCATAGCGGACGCACTGGTAAACGCCTATAAGGGGGACTGGGAGAACGGTCTCTTCTTCTGTGGGAGCAACGTCTCAAGGGTCGACTCTATCATGAAGGTAAAGGACCTGATGCACGAACTGCTAGAAGGATTTAAAATTCCCGATATTGCACTTCCTTCAGTCTCCT
>JBFXIQ010000020.1:22057-23815 GCA_050175815.1 Synergistaceae bacterium | reverse complement strand
GGCAGTGATGGCATAACAGATAAACTAATGGTAAACTGGATTTTTGACAGGTGTTTATTTGGAAATATAGAAAGCGTTCTTGGAGGTATTAACAATGGTTTTTGATGAGGGATCTAGAAATCTTAATTTTCTTGAAGAGATAATAACGAAAGATCTTGAAAATGGGGTTACAGAGAGCGTAGTTACCCGTTTTCCGCCGGAGCCTAACGGTTACCTGCACATAGGACATGCCAAGTCTATATGCCTGAACTTTGGCCTTGCACAGCAGTTTGGCGGAAAATGCAACCTTCGTTTTGACGACACGAATCCCGCAAAGGAAGAAACAGAGTACGTAGAATCGATAATGAACGATGTAAAATGGCTCGGCTTTGAATGGGCTAACCTCCGGTATGCATCTGATTATTTTGACCAGTTCCACAAGTGGGCGATCGATCTTATCGAAGCCGGTAAGGCATATGTAGACGACCAGAGCGCCGAAGAGATGAAGCAAAATAGGGGTACGCTGACAAAGCCAGGCGTAGATTCTCCTTACAGAAACAGGAGCGTGGAGGAAAACCTTGATCTCTTCAAAAGAATGACGGACGGAGAATTCGAAGAGGGCACAAGAGTGCTTCGCGCTAAGATAGATATGTCCAGCAACAACCTTAACATGAGGGACCCTGTTATATACAGGATATTGAAGAGAAGCCACCACAGGACAGGAGATAAGTGGTGCGTCTATCCGATGTATGACTTCGCTCATGGCTACGAAGACGCAATAGAAGGAGTAACTCACTCTATCTGTACGCTGGAATTCCAGGACCACCGTCCCCTCTATGACTGGTTCATAGATAACGTAAACGTACCGCATGTCCCGCATCAGTATGAATTTGCACGTTTGAATCTGACTTACACGCTTATGAGCAAACGCAAGCTTCTTGAGCTTGTCACGACAGGTATAGTTTCAGGATGGGACGATCCCAGAATGCCCACCATTTGCGGCTTCAGGCGCAGGGGCTATACACCTGAGTCGATCAGGCGCTTCTGCAAAGAGATAGGTGTTGCAAAGGCGGACAGCATGGTAGAAGTGGAACTTCTGCATTATTGTCTCAGGGAAGAGCTCAACAGAACAGCACAACGCGGCATGGCAGTTTTGCGTCCTCTTAAGGTAGTCCTTGAAAATTGGCCCGAGGGTTTCGTGGATAGGCTGGATGCAGAAAATAATCCTGAGGATGAAAATGCCGGAAACAGGAAGGTCTCAATAGGAAAAGAGATATACATCGAAAGGGACGACTTCATGGAGGAACCTGTTAAGGGCTTTTTCCGACTTGCTCCCGGCATGGAGGTCCGCCTGAAATACGCCTATATCATTAAATGCACAGAAGTGATAAAGGATGAAAGCGGCGAGGTAAGGGAGCTTCGTTGTACCGTTGACATGGATAGCCGCGGGGGAGATGCACCGGACGGCAGGAAGATAAAAGGCACGCTCCACTGGGCATGGGCCGGAGAGGCCGTCAAAGCAAAGGTCAACCTTTATGGCCATCTCTTTACACTTAAGAACATGAGTGACATGGAAGAGGGCAAAGACTACAAAGATTATCTTGATCCCAATTCTCTTGTAGTGATTGAAGACGCTCTGGTAGAGCCGATACTTGCTGAAGCCAAACCAATGGACAAGTTCCAGTTTATGCGCCATGGCTACTTCTGCGCCGATTACGACAGCACGCCGGAAAAACCCGTATTCAACCTTACTGTGTCCCTTAAGGATTCATGGGGGAA
>JBFXIQ010000020.1:0-21957 GCA_050175815.1 Synergistaceae bacterium | reverse complement strand
TTGCTGAAGCCAAACCAATGGACAAGTTCCAGTTTATGCGCCATGGCTACTTCTGCGCCGATTACGACAGCACGCCGGAAAAACCCGTATTCAACCTTACTGTGTCCCTTAAGGATTCATGGGGGAAGCAGAAGAGATAATTTTACAATTGTGAAACTGCGGCAAAAATATGCCGCGTGAAACGGTTGTGAAGCAATGGTGAAGCAGTTGAAAATATAGACAGAGGTGCTGACGACCTGAGACAGCATCAGGGGAGAATTTAAGCTTTAATAATCGTCGTTCCCGAATGATCCAGTCGGGAATCCAGCGGCTTGGGGTTATATCTTGGATATACAATAACAGCCTAAGTTCGAAGACACTGGTTCTCCGATGGAGGCACTCGGGGAAGACGTATTTTTAAAGATTTACCGACTGTTTTATAATCGTTTAACAACCGTTTGACCATTGTTTGACATGGCATTAAGGTATTTGCGACTGTATGCCTATTGTTAGCCAATATCTTGCCGGTTCTTACAACCGCTTCACCACCGCTTCACCATTGCTTCACGCCGGATGATTTTCCGGCAGCTTCACGTGGCAGGCTGCCATGCCACAAATAATCACAAACTACCGGAGGTTTTCAGAATGTCCAGCAATGTCAGAGTCAGATTTGCTCCAAGCCCCACAGGGTCACTGCACATTGGGGGAGCGCACACGGCACTCTTCAACTGGCTGTACGCACGCCATACCGGGGGTACCTTTGTCCTCCGCATAGAAGATACAGACAAGGAACGTTCAACAGCTGAATACGAGCAGTCGATAATGGACGGGTTGAGATGGATGGGTCTCGACTGGGACGAAGGTCCCGATAAGCCGGGGGAGTTCGGTCCCTACAGACAGTCAGAGCGCATGGATTCCTACACGAAATACGCAAACCGGCTCCTTGATGCCGGACTTGCCTACAAAGAAGACGGCGCAGTACTTTTTAAAGTCCCTTCAGGCAAACTCGTCACATTTGATGATGAAGTCTATGGACACATCGAAGTGCTGAGCGAAAATGCCTCTGTAAATCAGGATGGGACCATCAAGGACATAGTTATCCTCAAGAGGGATGGTATGCCTACATACAACTATGCTGTTGTAATTGACGACTATACTATGAACATAAACATGGTCATCCGCGGAGAAGACCACATTATCAATACGCCTAAGCAGCTGCTGATCTATCAGGCCCTCGGATTCGAGGCGCCAAAGTTTGCACACCTTCCGATGATCCTTGGCAAAGATAAAAAAAAGCTCTCTAAGCGCCAGGGAGCCACAAGTGTATTCGAATACAACGATCTTGGATACCTTCCCGACGGCGTGTTCAACTTTCTTGCCCTTCTTGGTTGGTCGCCGAAGAACGGACAGGAGATATTTACAAGGGAAGAGGCTATAAAAAACTTTGATCTCTCCTTGGTAACAAAGAAACCGGCAGTCCTTGATATGGACAAGCTGAACCACATTAACCAGGAACAGATGAAGATAATGGATCCGTACAAGCTCCTGGAGATAATAAAGCCGTTCTGGAAGGATCTTGGGTTTGACATCAGCGGCTATTCCGACGACTACCTGGCATCATCACTTCAGACGATGGGCGGAAGGGGCCAGACTACACTTCAGCTTGCCGAATACAGCGACTACTTTATCAGTTTTGATGCAGTTAAAGAGAGATACAAGGCGGACGATATTAACGAAGAACGCCGCCCTGTACTGAAAAAATTCTACGGGGAACTCCTTAATGCCCCTGACTTTACACCTGAAGCACTGGAAACCTTCACAAAATCATGGGTCGAAACCAACGAAAGCAGCATGAAAGAGGTCGCCCTCCCGCTCAGATGGGCCCTTACCGGAAGAAAGGTAAGCCCGGGAGTTTTTGAGGTGGCCGCGCAGCTCGGGCCTGAAGAATGTCATAAGAGACTGGCTTACTACGAGCTGGTTTAGGTAACATAAGAGTGAAACGCGGTGCCTAGCACCGCGTGAAGCAATGGTGAAGCAGTTGTAAAGACTGGCAAGCATGGGCAAGCAATTGGCAAGCATTGGCAAGCGGTTGTAAGTACCCGAAGACCACGTCCCTTATCGTCATTCCCGTATGCCGTTGAGCGGGAATCCAGGTCCACCGCTTTAAAGCTTTTTTGTCTGTCGTTCCCGAATGTCCCTATCGGGAATCCAACGGCTTGGATGTAAAGATTTTTTAGGTTTCACGACTGCTCCCCAATTGCTTGCATATGGCTTGCCCGCCCCTACGACCGTTTCACCATTGCTTCACTATCGTTTCACGGCGATGAAATCGCCGCTTCACCATTGTAACGGCGTCGCACGGTGAAGTAACCTTTTATTATGCAGAGGATGGTAATCATGAGCAAAGAACTGCTTTTGATAGACGGGCACGGACTTGCATTCAGGGGCTTTTACGCGCTTCCGGAGACATTGTCCGCAGCTGACGGCACACCTACCAACGCTATCTTGGGATTTACAACGATGCTTCTGAACGGACTTGATAAATGGAGCCCGGACAGGGTAGGGCTCTTTTTCGACCCAAAGGGGCCTACGAGGCGTCATGAACTTTTCAAAGAGTACAAGGAGGGCAGGAAGCCTACTCCTGAAGGTTTTAAGATCCAGATGCCGCTGATAATTGAGATAAGCAAGGCAATGGGTATACCTGTATTTATCAGGGATGGCATGGAAGCTGATGATTATATCGTATCGACAGCCAAGAAAGCCTCCGATGAAGGATGGAACGTCAGTATTTTTTCTGCAGATAAAGACCTTTTTCAGATCATAAACGGAAACATCAAAATTATTCGCCCCACAAAGGGAGTAAGTGATTTTAAGATCTACAGTAAGGAACTTTTTATTGAAGAATACGGTTTTAAACCTGAGTCTATGGCTGACTACCTTGCTTTAGTGGGCGATGCAGTCGATAACATCCCTGGAGTCCCCGGAATTGGAGAAAAGACTGCCAAAGAACTGATCGGGAAATTTGGGTCATTGGAAGGCATATTTGAAAATCTGGATGAGGTGCCCAAGGGAAGAAGGTCAAAGCTGGAAGAAAACACAAAGCTTGCTTACTCCAGCAGGGACCTGATAATACCCCAAATAACAGAAAGCGTTCCTCTTGAAGAGCTTGTTATGAAGGAACCGGAGGAAGATCTGCTTGTGGAACTATGCACAAGGCTGAGCCTTAGAAGGCTTTTGGAACGTATTCTGCCGCATGCAAAAAATTCCGACAGCTCAAAGGTCCAGAAGAAACCGGTCAGCAACGTACTTACAAAACTACCTGCTGTCGCTCCGATGATCGATATAGGGGATACGCCCGATATCGTTGATGCTGTCCAAGATGAGCTGTTTAAATCTGTTGAACTTGCCCTGGCACCGACCGATAGGGATAATAAAAAGTTTAGCCTCTTTGACAGGAAGGGGAGGACTGCCTATCTTGACCTGAGTGACCCAGAACAAATGGAGAAGTGGTCAGATTGGTGTCATCGCGGAACGTTGACCCTCTTTGGTTACAGAGATTTACTATCTAAATTTGATATCCCTCTTCCTCCAACTAAAAGGATCAAAGACGTGGAGATAGCACATTACCTACTCCATCCTGACCGCGGGGGAAGCTCGATAGAGAAGACTCTCGGACGCAAACTTCCGCAGGGGGTCGACCTTGCAAGGGAACTCTTCGCGCTGTGGGATGCTTTTGAGCCGGAAATAAGGAAGTTCGGACTCGACAAGCTCATGATGGAGCTTGACCTTCCGCTATCTGTTGCACTGGCCAATCTTGAGCGCAATGGCGTGTTCGCAGATGTCAGCAGACTGGCTTCAATGGAGAAAGATCTGGAGAAAACGATAACGCAAACAGAAATTGACATAGAGAAATTAGTGGGAGAAAGAATTAACCTTAATTCACCAAAGCAGGTCGGGTGGCTTCTCTTTGAGCATCTTCACCTGCCGCCGTTAAAGAAAACTCAGACCGGCTATTCAACTGACATGAGCGTACTTGAAGAGCTGGCACGGCTCCCTGAGCCGCTTTGTGACGTTCCAAACAAAATTATTGAGTATCGGGAAGAGGCAAAAATACTCTCCGGATTCGTTCAGCCCTTCCTTTCTATAGCTTCAGAAGGGGATGGTTTTATCCATTCTACTTTTGACCATCTTTCGACCGGTACGGGGCGCCTTTCAAGCAGAGACCCAAATGTCCAGAACATGCCGCTCTTCGGTAAATGGGCTGTCAGATTCAGGGATTGTTTTATTCCCTCAAATAACGGAATGATATTTGTCGCAGCGGACTACTCCCAGATCGAGCTGAGGGTGCTTGCCCACTTATCCGGTGAGGAAAGGCTGATTAGCGCTTTTTCCGATGGGCGTGACGTACACATGGAAACAGCATCATGGGTCTTCGGGCTTCCTGCGGACAAGATAACCCATGAACAGCGGCGATTTGCGAAGGTCGTCAATTTTGGTCTTCTTTATGGGATGGGGGCTCACGGTCTTGCGCAGCGGCTGGGAATATCCAGGCCGCAGGCAGCGAGTATGGTTGAAAGGTATTTCAGCGTCCTTCCCAATGTGAAGGGATATCTTGAAAAGAGCGTAAAGGAAGCAAAGGATGCGGGGTATACCCGTTCAATGTTTGGCAGGATAAGGCCTCTTGCTGAAGTGGCAACGACAGCAGGAAGGGGCAATAACCCGATAGACAGGGTGGCTGTAAATACACCGATCCAGAGTGCCGCATCTGACATTGCAAAAATTGCCATAATGCGATTTGATAAAGTCATAAAGGAAGAATTTGAAGGTGCAAAGACAGTACTGCAGATCCATGACTCTATAGTCTGCGAGTGTTTGGCAGAAGATGCCGACAGGCTGGAGAAGAGGCTTGTCGAAGTAATGGAAAGCGTAGATGTTCTGAGTGTACCTGTTAAGGCAGAACCAAAACGCGGCGGATCCCTGAGCAAAGTGTGATATAAAATTGTGAAACTGCCGGAATAGAACCGGCGTGAAACGATGGTGAAGCTGTGGTGAAACGGTTGTAAAGACTGGCTAGCGATCGGCAAGCAATGGGCAAGGAATTGGCAAGCAGTCGTGAAACCTAAAAAATCTTTACATCCAAGACGCTGGAATTCCCGATTTAAGCATTCGGGAACGACGGTGAATAGGTTGTTACAATCGTTTGACAATCGTTTGACCGCCTTTATTAACAACTGCTTCACTACCGCTTCACCATTGCTTCACGCCGGCGTTATTCCGGCAGTTTCACAATTATTATGAATAAATTAGAAAGTTGAGTGAAAAACCAAGAAAATATATTGGAAATAGTGTGTAAATTTGCTTGCGTCTTTCTGAAACCTGCAATATAATGTACAGCTGTATGTTAGACGTATCAGAACATCTGGAGGTGCAATACATTGAAAAAGGATATACATCCAAAATACGAAACCTGCAAGGTGACCTGCGCCTGCGGCAACACTTTCGAAACCAGGGCTACTACAGGAGACATGAGGGTCGCTGTATGCAACGCATGTCATCCATTCTACACCGGCAAGAAGGGCCGAGTAATAGAAGCCGGACGACTTGAGAAATTCCGTCAGAAGTACGCGGGCGTGAACTACGGACAGAAGAGCGTTAAAGAGGTTACAGAAGAATAGCTTTTACCCACGAGGGGAGCGAATCGGCTCCCCTCGTTTTTCGATTAACTACAGCCTGTTATCATATCGATATCCCGTCTGATCAAAGGAGGCTGTCACCTTGCCTATAGAAGTTGAATTGATCGCAAGTACACCTGATGCAGCCAGGATAGTTGCCGCTGCCGCCAAGATCTGTTACAGCCCCTCAGGAGCTGTGGACATACTTGATGGACTCGACAGAGAAAAGACGGTTTCTTTTCTTAAAATGCTTCGTGAGTCAGGGCATCTTTCACCATTTGAACATATATCTTTCACCTTTGCTGTTGAGGGCATAAGCAGGGTAGCCACCCACCAGCTTGTGAGACACAGACTTGCAAGCTACTCTCAGCAGAGCCAGAGATATGTCGCCATGTCCGGACAGACATGCATAGTGCCTCCTTCGGTACTTAATAATGAGAAAGCTCACGTATTATTCATGAAACAGGTCGAAGATGCGTGGAACTGCTATAAAGAACTGGTCGATCTAGGCATCTCCAAGGAGGACGCTCGTTTTATCCTGCCTCATGGGACTGAGACCAGGCTTGTGATGACTATGAACGCGCGCGAACTCCACCATTTCTTCTCCCTGCGTCTCTGCAGGAGAGCTCAGTGGGAGATAAGGGAACTTGCCCGCAAAATGCTTATACTGGCAAGGGATGCCGCTCCGGAAATATTCGACCCGGCAGGACCTTCATGTGTTGTTGAAGGTGCATGCAAAGAGGCACATTCCTGCAACGAACCATACGAGAACATGGAGAAGATGTTGTCTGAATGAAAATTTATATTGCTGTACAGCGGATAATATTATCCGCTTTTGTTGCTGTTCCCAAAAGGATACCAGTTGGAGGACAGGCGGTTATAGAAGGAGTGCTTATGAAGGGCCCGGAACATTGGGGGCTGGCAGTCAGAGAACCGGGAGGTTCGATATGGCTTAAAGCTTGGCTTGGTTCTGAGTGGCTTAAGAATGGCATATGGAAGTACCCTATCATAAGAGGTTTTGCCACCATGGTCGAAATGATGAGAATCGGCATGAGAGCTCTTTCCATATCTGCCGAGATCAGCCTGGGTGAAGAAGACAAAATATCTCCGCTTGAAATGATCGGTGCCATTGCAGTCGCGATATTTGCGGTAGCCGGACTTTTCGTCGCCCTGCCGATGCTGGTTTCCGAATTTTTGACATCGGTCTTTGCCCTTTCTCATCTATGGAAGAATATAATGGAAGGGTTGCTTCGCGGAATAATATTCGTGGGCTATGTCGCTCTTATCGGGCTTTGGAAAGATATACAGCAGGTATTTGCCTATCATGGAGCGGAACATAAAACGATAAATGCATACGAGAATGATGCTGAACTCACGCCTGAAAGTGTAGCAAAATTTTCTAGGATCCACAGGCGCTGCGGCACATCTTTTTTGCTTGTAGTGATCTTTGTAAGCATAATAGTGTTCTCTGCCATAGGGGGAGGCTCTCTGCTTTGGAGGATCGGAAGCAGAGTGTTTCTGCTGCCGCTTGTGATAGGAATATCATATGAGTTCATAAAAGGAGCCTCAAACTCTGAAACATGGGGCAGATACTGTATAATGCCCGCGCTCTCGCTGCAGTACATAACGACGAGGGAACCGAGGCTGGATCAGATAGAGGTAGCCCTCGCGGCGCTCGACCTGGCTCTGCACCCGGAAGCGGCGGTGGAAAACACGCCGCGTGAAGCAATAGTGAAGCAGTAGTGAAGCGGTCGTAGGGGCGTGGAATTGTGGCGTCTGCGCCACGGGGAAATTGCAGCCTCAGGGCTGCGGGGAATTTGCATCGCTTCGCATCGCGGTGAATTGCAGCAAGGATCACGCTGCGGAGAATTAAAGATTAAATCTTTACCCCAAGAACCGTCGTTCCCGAATGTCCCTATCGGGAATCCGGCGGCTTTGAATTTAAGTTTTTTTGGAAGCCATTGAAGATATAAATAAAAGACCTGGATTCCCGCTCAACGGCATACGGGAATGACGGGAAGGGCTACCGGCAATTGACGTTTGCCTGCTTTTACGACCGCTTAGCTATTGCTACCGCAACCGCTTAGCCGATTTTCACGACTGCTTGCCCACGCTTGCCGATCGCTTGCCAGTCTTTGCAGCAGATTTTTAGCTTCAAATTAAAACAGGTGGTGTAACTATAGATGGAATTAATGGATAAGCTCAGAGAGATCGAAAAAAGTTATAAAGAGATCGAGGCGCGTATGGCAGATCCTGAGGTTGCAAACGACCAGCGTGAGATGCAGTCTCTTGGAAAGAAGCACGTTGACCTCAGCAAGATAGTTGATGCATTTATGAAGTATGAGGCAGTTCTTAAGGGAATAGAGGAAGCTAAGGAAATGATCGCTGCAGATGACAAAGAAATGGCAGAGCTTGCCAAAGAAGAGCTTGCTCTTCTTGAGTCGCAGGTGGACGATCTGGAAAAGCAGATACAGATACTTCTTCTTCCTAAGGACCTCAATGACGACAGGAGCGTTATCATTGAGATCAGGGCCGGAGCAGGAGGAGATGAGGCAGCTCTCTTCGCCGCCAACCTTTTCCGTATGTACACCAGGTTTGCTGAACGTGAAAGATGGAAGACTGAAATTATATCAGGAAGCGAGACCGGTATCGGCGGATACAAGGAAATAGTATTCAGGATAGACGGTGCAGGCGCATACAGCTGCCTGAAGTTTGAAAGCGGCGTACACAGAGTCCAGCGTGTACCTGAGACCGAAGCAAGCGGCAGGATACATACCTCTACCGCTACTGTTGCTGTTTTGCCTGAAGCCCAGGACGTAGATATTGAGATACGGACAGAAGACCTTAAGATCGATACTTACCGTGCAAGCGGAGCCGGCGGACAGCATGTCAACATGACAGATTCAGCTGTAAGAATAACCCACCTTCCTTCGGGAATAGTCGTTACCTGCCAGGACGAAAGGTCCCAGATCAAAAACAGGGTAAAGGCTATGCATTTCCTCAGGACGAAGCTGTATGATGCCGAACTTCAGAGACAGAACGACGTAATGGCTGCGGAAAGAAAGGGCCAGGTTGGGACCGGGGACCGTTCAGAGCGCATCAGGACATATAATTACCCACAGAACAGAATATCTGACCATAGAATAAACCTGACGCTCTACAAACTGGATCAAATCATGGACGGGGACATATATGAGCTGATCCGTGCGCTTTCTGACGCAGATCAGGCCGAAAAATTAAAAATGCTCACTGTTTAAGGTGTGAAATTTGAAACTTTACGAACTTCGTTCCGAGTGTGTTGAAATACTTCTGAGGGAAGGAACAGATAGGCCCTTCTATGCTGTTGATCTCATAATATCAAGGGTTCTTGGAATAGAGAGAGCTCTCTTGATAACAAAAGGTGAAATGGAAATTCCCGCGCAGAAATGTGTGGGAATTTTGTCTATGACAGAGGAACGGTCAAGGAGAGTACCCCTCTCTTATATTTTAGGGGAGGCAGAGTTCTACGGGAGGCCTTTTGAAATAGGCGAGGGCTGCTTAATTCCCAGGCCTGAAACCGAGCTGCTGGTCGAGGAAATGCTGAGAGCCTGTCCAAATGCTTCAAGGTTTGCAGACTGGTGCACTGGAAGCGGATGCATAGGCATAACATTGATTCTGGAAAATGACAACCTTTCCGGTTATGGTATCGATTCAAGCCAAAAAGCTTTAGATTGGGCAGTTTTGAATACAAACAAATATAATTTAAACTCAAGATTTGATTTAATTTGCAATTCTGACCCTTCTGTTTGCGGCATAGAGTCAGGATCTCTTGATTTTATTGTTGCGAACCCACCATATATTCCTACCAAAGATATTGATGGACTCATGGCAGACGTAAGGGACCACGAACCGCTCGAAGCGCTTGACGGGGGAGAGGATGGGGCCGACCTCTACAGACTCTTTTTCACACATTTCCCCAAGTTATTAAAAGATGAAGGTTTAATAGGGTTTGAGATAGCGGGCGATGAACAAGCCGAGATCCTGCTATCTGCAGCTCCGCCGGATTTTGTTCTTACGAACAGGATTTTTGACTATAATGGCATATTAAGGCATCTGACGTGGAAAAAGAATTAAAGATAGTATAAAATCCGGAAAGTTAGATAAGTTTGACAATATAACGTGAAGGAGCGTTTTTTATGGAAAAAAGAGAACTTGTAATAATTGGAGCAGGACCCGCAGGACTCACCTCTGCTATTTACGGACGCCGAGCCGGCCTTGATGTGCTGCTTCTCGAGAAAGGCATCCCCGGCGGTCAGATCAACATCACTGATGAGATAGAAAACTGGCCCGGTGTCATACATTCTTCAGGTTCAGAGCTTGGTGTTTCATTCAGGAAGCATGCCGAACACTTTAAAACGGAATTCAGGGACTGTACTGTATCAGGGATCGAGATAAGGAACGGAAGCAAGATCGTCATTACGGATAAAGGCGAGGTTGAAGCTGAAGCGATAATCCTTGCAACCGGAGCAAGCTTCCGCAAACTTGGCTGCAAAGGCGAAGCCGAGTTTACCGGCGGAGGAGTCAGCTATTGCGCCGTATGTGATGCGGCATTCTTTGAAGATGAAACTATCGCGGTGGTCGGCGGCGGGAATGTTGCAGTGGAAGAGGCCGGCTATTTGACCCGCTTTGCTTCAAAAGTATATATTATCCACAGGCGCGATGAATTCCGCGCGGACAGGCTGGCTATAGAACAGGCTCTCTCAAATCCCAGGATCGAACCTATATGGAACTCCGTTGTTGAATCAATAGAGGGAGAAGGCCTTGTCGAGAAACTGGTGTTGAGGAACGTCAAAACAGGAGAGATATCGGATCTGCCGGTCGCCGGAGTATTTATATTTGTCGGCACTGAGCCCAACATATCTTACCTCGGTGAGCATGGATCACTTGTAAAGCAGACCCGCGGCGGCTGGATCGATACGAACGACAAGATGGAGACATCGGTCGAGGGAATATTTGCCGCCGGCGACATCCGTGAAAAGTACCTGCGCCAGGTAGTCACTGCTGCCGGGGACGGTGCTGTTGCATCAATGGCTGCATATTCCTACATTACGGAACAGCTCCACCTCCGTTCCCTGCTGATCGACCCTGAACATGTCTACGCCCTTCTGACGTCGAGCATCGACCAGGATCAGATCAACCTTCAGGTCGAAGCAGAAAAATATGCCAAGGAAAGCGGCATCAAGATCGCGCTTATTGATGGATACAGGAACGCAAGGATGGTAGAAAAGCTGGGCATCAAAGAACTTCCGGCGCTTCTTGAACTTAAGAGGGGCGAGATATTGCGCTCTGCCAAGCCTGATAATATAGAAGAGGTCAAAGAATTCCTTAAGTAAGAGTGCTTCTGCAATGGTGAAGTGCGGCGTGAAAACGCCTCGCGAAGCGGCGATTGTATCGCCGTGAAACAATAGTGAAACGGTTGTTTAAAAGATAGCGAAACAATGACTGAGCAGTTGCTAAGCGATCGTAGTAACCAAAATCACCGTCATTACTGCGCAGGACTGATTATGAAGGGGCTGTTCCTCTTTTGAGGAACAGCGCCCGAACTCTTTCAAATACGTTTCGGGATTAGGAATCCCATTTTATATTTTTGCCCTGACCGTCTCCCCTTAGGACGTCGAGTCTGGGTCCAGCTCCCTATTCGTCGTACCGGTATGCCAATACAATTGTGAAACTGCGACAAATACGGCCGCGCGAGCCATTGTGAGCAATTGTGAAACTGTTGTTAGAGCTTGAAACCCTGGTTCCTTATCGTCTTCCCGGTATGCCTTCGAGCCGGGATCCACCGTCTGGGGTTCCGGTTTGAATTTCCCAATTGATTTGCAATTGACTCCCAACCGACTTTGACGGTGTTTTTCCGAATGAATTTTACCAATTGACCGCCATTTATTTTTCACTGCCACTCTGCCCTTACAACAGCTTCACCACTGCTTCGCCATTGCTTCACGCGGCATATTTTTGCCGCAGTTTCACAATTATAAGGACCGCTTCACCATCGTACCTTCCCCACAGCAATATATTGCGGTAATTCCCCCAATTGTTTCATTAGAAACAAACAGCTAGAATAAACGAGTGTAATAATAACTCTTGGGGGAAAATTAATGAATAAGTTCCTGAAGCTGATCTTCACTGTCCTAATGATATCTGCCGTCTTTATTTCTCAGAGCTCAGCCTCTGATAAAGATCTGATCTCTGATGATATCAGAGAAAAGGAACAAAGGATCACAAAAAACATATCAGAACAGGTAGAGAAGCAGATCCCACGGGTCAGGGATCCTGAACTTGAGAAGAGACTTTCATATCTTATTGCAAGGATCTCACCGCAGATGGCAAGAGACCTTAATTACGAAGTTCGCATAATAGAAAGAAATGACCCACATGCTTTTTCTCTTCCGGGAGGACTGACTTACATAACGACAGGAATGCTGCAATTTTTAAAGAGCGAAGATGAGATCGCCGCAGTTCTGGCACGTGAATTTACGCACTCGGATCTTTCACATTGGCTTGTCCAGTCATCACGGAACGAGAAGATAGATTTTCAAACCATGGCAGAAGTTGCTGCTGCAACACAAAGCGGCAAGGTTGCAGGAAATATGGTACGGTCATATCTGAACAGGGCAGTGATCAACTTTTATGATATTGACCTGGAAGAAGAGACAGACCTGAAAGCTCTTGATCTCATTGAAAATGCCGGATATGACAAGACGGCCCTGCTGACTTATCTGGAACGGATGCGGGTGGAAAGACTCCAACAGATTTATGTCAGAGGCATAGACATTAAGTACAAGAGCGGATTCAAACCATTGGAGACTGTCATGGATACGATGAAATTCCTCAAGAAAAGCGACGAGAAAAGACTGACGGACCCTGTCCAGACAGATATGATCCAGGCCAATACAGACATGGAAGAAAGAGTGGAGCTATTATTAAAGTACTTCAAAGAGAACAACATAGATATAAAAAGAAAGAGTGTACTGAACATACTTCGGGTCAGTACTAAGGATCATTTAGACCGGATAATCCTAAGTATTGACAACACGGAAGTTATGAGTGCAGAGAAGAACGACAGAACGGAAAGCATTTTCAAAGTATTCAAATCCAAACTTGACAGAGACCTGCAGCTTGAGACAGCTCCATACGATATTCAGGTACAAAATGTTCTTGGCGTCAAAGCGCTTTTGATCTCAGGCAGACCCCTGCTTTACGAGAAGGATCTCACCGATGGAATGCCGGATCTTTTTCATATAAGGGCCCATATAATAAAGGCCCTTACAAAGGCGAGAAGAGAGAATTTTTTGACGGATTATTACGAATAATGCAGCGGCAGAAAGATGCCGCGTGAAACTGCAGGACTTAAGTCCTGCGTGAAGCTGCAACTAGAAGATGCTGCGTGAAGCATGGCGGTCGTAAGGGCGGATAAAAGGCCGGCAAGCAGTTTTGAGATCGGTAATCAAGCGGCTTATGTTTAGGCTCTAAAAAGCAAGTCATAGTCAGAACCCAAGGACCTGGATCCCCGCTCAAAGGCATACGGGGATGACGGAGAGGGAGGCATACGGGGATGACGTGAGGTGTGGTGGACCTGGATCCCCGCACGAGTGCATACGGGGATGACTGAGGGAGACGGCATACGGGGATGACGGAGAGAGAGGCATACGGGGATGACGGAGAGAAAAATAGTTATGACAACAGCCAGTTTGACTATTGTTTGACCGCCCCTACAACAGCTTAGCGACGGCTCAGCAATCGCTTAGCCATGTCTTAAAAACAACCGTTTCACGCGACTGGTTTTGTCGCAGTTTTACAACTGCAATCGCCGTTCCACCATTGTTCAAGGGGGGATAAGATGTTGAGAAGATCTTTTCTTTTTATCATTGCAGTTTTTTCGCTGCTCCTCCTGTGTACTGCACAGTCATTCGCAGCTGCCTCCCCGGAGCCTACGGATAAAACCATCTCAAGAGAGATAAAGATAGGGAAGAAGACAGCCGAACAGGTCGAGAAGGAGATACCGCGCGTTCATGACCCATCGCGGGAGGCAAAGCTTGCGATGATCGCAAACAGGATGACGCCTTATCTTCAGAGAGATCTCCAGTACAATGTCAAGATCCTGGAGATGAAGGATCCAAACGCTTTTTCACTTCCCGGGGGTTTTACTTACATTACTACGGGCATGCTTGATTTCCTTAAGAGCGAGGATGAAATAGCAGCGATACTGGCTCACGAGTTCGTTCACGCAGACAGAGCTCATGGCATAATTCAGGCTGCGCGGAACAACAGGCTTAATTTGCTCACACTGGCAGGGATGATAGCTGCGACCCAGGGCGGAGGAATGGCTGCCGCAATGATGTCAAGCGCTATCCAGACTGCGATAATAGGAGCATACAGTATAGAACTTGAAAAAGAGGCCGATGCAAGAGGAATAGACATAATGTACAAAGCAGGCTATAACCCGGCAGCAATGCTTACAACGATGGAACGCCTCCAGGTCGAACGGATGAAAAAGGCTTATGTAGATCCGGGAATATTTCAAACCCACCCTGAGGTCGAGGAGAGGGTAAAAGCAGCCCTCAAGTATATGAAAGACAATGGAATAGAGGTCGACAGAAAGGATGTTGTCCGGAAACTTAAGACCGAGGTCTCAGTTAAAGACGGCCGGGCAGTTCTGACCATTGATGGCAAATCATTTGTTGACTTGCCTGAAGGTGATGGATCAATTAAATTTCTGAACGAGCTCAAAGGACGGCTGGACGATAACCTTGCGCTGGAACTTGCCCCATATGATGTGACAGTCCATGGTGACCCGGGAGGTCAGACTCTCATCATCAAGGGCAAGGTCCTATTGAGTGAAGTTGAATTGCCTGAAGAAATGCCCTCAATTCCAGAAATAAGGGAGAGAGTGATCACGGCCCTTGCTGATGCAAGAAGGGAGAACCCGTTGGCTGATTACTACGAATAGCCTGATGACCATAGGATATTTATATTTGCTCACACAAACAGTGGTCGATAATTCTTGTTCTTCCTGTAAAATGGATAGAGCCGGATAGGAGGGGTAGAATGTACATTTCACTTTATCGAAGATACAGGCCCCAGAAATTTACTGAAATGGTAGGACAGAGTGCAGCTGTAAGTGTCCTCCGCGAAGCTTTAAAAGAAGGTCGCCTTGGTCATGCATATCTTTTCTCAGGTCCGCGCGGCTGCGGTAAGACGTCTGCCGCCCGTCTTGTCGCAAAAGGACTCAACTGTCAAAATCTCGGATCTGACGGTGAGCCATGCGGAGAATGCGAAGCCTGCAACGCGATCGCCCAGGGTGAGCATCTTGATGTTATAGAGATAGATGGAGCATCAAACAGGGGCATCAATGAGATCCGTGATCTAAAAAGTCATGTCAACCTCAAGCCACTGATCGCTCCTTATAAAGTATATATAATCGATGAAGTCCATATGCTTACCGAAGCAGCTTTTAACGCACTCCTGAAGACTCTGGAAGAGCCGCCCGCAAACGTGGTCTTTCTTCTTGCAACGACTGAACCCCACAAGGTGCCGGTTACGATCAGGTCAAGATGTCAGCATATCCCCTTCCACAGGATATCCATGGCGGACATGGTCAACAGAGTAGCGTATGTCTGCTCCACCGAAAATATCCAGGCCGACATGGAAGCGGTATGGGAAATTTCAAGGCAGGCAGACGGTGCACTTAGGGATGCGCTTTCCCTCACAGAACAGGCTGTTTCTCTTGGAAAGGGAAATCTTACCATTGAGAGCGTAAAGGCCCTGACAGGGGGAAGCAACAGAACTGAGCTGGAAAAATGGGTCATAAGCCTCCGTCTTGATCCCAAAGAATCAAATGCATCACTCCACGCAATGCTTGGCAGGGGTATATCAGTAGAGAGACTTACAGAATCTCTCTTTGCTGTATTCAGAGACATGTGGATATTCTCCCTTTGGGGAGAAAAGGGAATGGAAGCCCTCGAGATATCTGAAGAGGAGGGCAAGTTTCTCAGGGAAGAAACTCCGCATTGGAATGCAGAAAAGCTTAGATCCGCCTGCATTTTCTGCAACAGCCTATTGCCAAGGACAAGATATGGCATGCGTATGGAGGTTTTTTCAGGATTGATGATGCTTGAGCTGGTCAACATCACAGAGGGCAAAAATGAAACAAGAGGTCAGGTTTTAGAAGACATTAAACCGTCAGAGAGACAACCGTCAAAGACAGATCATAAATTGACTCAGACAGAGTCAGCAAAGCATGACTATAAGTCAGCTGCTGAAAGAGTTTCGAATGTCCGGTCTGCTCCGATCACAGAAGGGGAATCTTTTGAAGAACTGCCTGATCCGAACTATGTAAAACTGCTTTCAATGCTTGGAAGCAAGGGAATCGCAATTGGAGCAGCTCTTCTGAAACATGGCATTTTAATAGATGGTTCAGAATGGAAATTTAATTCCGATGTTCACTCGCCATCGCTTACATACCTAACGGTACCTCAGAACCGCAAGCTCCTTTCGAAGGCTTTAGAAGAACTTTGGGGAGTGAAAGAGCCGGCCCGGAAGGAAACTGTTGCTGAGATGCCGAATACAAGTCCTGTTGAAGGCAGTGAAGGAGAGGGTCCTTCAAATATCAGTGAGAAAGCTCCAAAGGGATCACTCATCGCAGACACTGACAGGATCATTAAATTACTTGGGGCTGAAGTTCTTTATGTCAAGGACGCCAACGGAGATAACGAGACGGATGATTTTGGGAGCACCGACTGATGAGTGAGAGGCCATTTGTACATTTGCACGTCCACAGTGAGTACAGCTTGCTGGACGGCGCAAATAAATGTGACAGCCTTGCATCTGCCGCCGTTGATATGGGAATGGACTCCGTCGCGATCACCGATCACGGAGTGATGTACGGATGTGTGGAGTTTTACAACAAATGCAGGGCGAAGGGGGTAAAACCGATCCTTGGATGCGAGGTCTACGTCGACCCTAACGGCTATACCTGCCGGGAGGGCAAAAACCAGTACCACCTTATTCTGCTTGCCGAAAATGAAGAAGGATACCACAACCTCATGAGGATAGTCTCTGTTGCGAACACAGATGGCTTCTACTATAAACCAAGGATCGACCACGAACTTCTCTCCAAATACAGTAAGGGAATAATTGGCGCATCTGCCTGTCTTGGCGGCGAGATACCGGGCCTTATACTTAAGGGTGACATGGATGGCGCATTATCCAGAGCGGCCCTTTACAGGGATATACTCGGAGAAGGAAATTTCTTCCTGGAGCTGCAGCACAACAGCATCCCCGAGCAGGCCATCGTTAATAAAAGGCTCATTGAAATTGCAAAGAAAGAAAATTATCCACTGATAGCAACAAACGATGTTCATTATATGCGTAAAGCGGACGCTGAGTGGCATGACGTCCTTCTTTGTGTCCAGACAAACAGCAATGTAGATGACCCCAACAGGTACAGGTTCAGGGGAAATGACTATTATTTCAGGTCTCCGCAGGAAATGTGGGATCTGTACGGGACAGAGGTCCCTGAATGCCTTCTCAATACGCAGAAAATAGCGGACAGATGCGACGTGAAACTGGAGATGGGACATTATTACCTTCCTGAATTTCCGCTTCCTGAGGGCGAGACCCTTGAGTCTTATCTCAGAAGGACAGCAGAGGCAGGTCTCAAAAAAAGGCTCAAAAGTGATAATCCCCCGGAAAATTATATTGACCGTCTTTACTATGAGCTGGGCGTAATTGAGCAAATGGGATTCCCCGGTTATTTCTGCATAGTTGCGGACATCATATCCGCTGCCAAGGAGAGAGGCATCCCGATCGGCCCCGGCAGAGGATCTGCGGCAGGTTCCGTGGCAGCTTGGTCTCTTGGCATAACAGACCTTGATCCCATCAAATACAATTTGCTCTTTGAACGTTTCCTAAATCCGGAACGCATAAGCATGCCTGATATCGATACTGACGTCTCCGATAAACGAAGAGACGAACTTATAGAGTATATAGTGCAAAAGTACGGCAGTGACAGAGTAGCGCAGATCATTACATTTGACCGTATGAAGAGTAAGGGCGCGATCACAGATGTTGGCAGGGCATTAGGAATGGCTGTTCCTGACGTTCGCAGAGTCACTAAGCTGATACCCGATTCACTGAAATCAGGGATCACCAACATAGGCGAGGCGCTTGCGGGAGTTCCTGATCTTAAAGCTATATACGATACCGAGCCGGCGGTTAGGAAACTCCTCGATATATCTGCGAACATAGAGGGGATCTCAAGGCATTGTTCACAGCATGCTGCGGGCATAGTAATTACTCCCAAGCCGATAATTGAAATGGTCCCGGTGAGAAAATTCGGTGAAAACCAGATAGTGACACAGTATTCAATGGACCCTGTCGAAAAGCTGGGACTAGTGAAAATGGATTTCCTGGGGTTAAGGACTCTTTCTGTTATTGAGGGAGCACTGGATAATATCAAGTCCAACGGCAAGGGGATCATAGATCTCGAAGATATCCCAATGGATGACCAGAAAACATTTGAAATGCTCCAGCGTGGTGATACTCTGGGGGTATTCCAGCTTGAATCCAGCGGTATGACTGCACTGGTCGTAAGGATGAAACCTGACTGTTTTGAAGATCTGATAGCACTTGTCGCCCTTTACAGACCGGGACCGCTGGAAAGCGGAATGGCTGACCAGTATGTAAGGTGCAAACACAAGGAAGAACCTGTCCATTTCCTCCACCCGGCGCTTGCGGAATCTATGAAGGAGACTTACGGAGTCATCCTCTATCAGGAACAGGTCATGCAGAGCGCATCAGCCCTCGCCGGCTATTCTCTCGGTGAAGCCGATCTCCTCAGAAGGGCTATGGGGAAGAAAAAAGCAGAGGTCATGGCTGAGCAGCGTGAAAAATTCATAGGCGGTGCAGTCAAAAACAATGTCGATCCAAGAAAAGCCGGAGAGATATATGACATCATTGAAAAATTTGCGGGCTATGGATTCAATAAATCCCACAGCGCAGCATATGCGCTTATAAGCTACAGGACAGCCTGGCTGAAGGCCAATTACGGGCCGGAGTTCCTGGCGGCATACCTTTCGAGCATCGTTGGTTCTAAGATGAGTGTCTTAGGGCAGTATATAAGAAGTGTCAGAGAAGCAGGGTACTCTGTATTACCTCCGGACATCAATGAATCGAAGGAAGATTTCTCCGCATCCGGAGAGATAATCAGGCTTGGACTTTCTGCAGTTGCAAAGGTCGGACACAGCGCAGTGAAAAACATCATAGAACTGCGCGACAAAGAGGGAGCATTTCAGTCCTTCTGGGACTTCTTCCTGAAGATAGACACGCGGGTGGTAAACAGGGGCGTAATAGAGAACCTGATCAAGTCCGGAGCCTTCGACAGCCTTGAAAAGAACAGGGCGAAGCTTCTAAATGCGCTGCCTTCCTTTTTGGAGTACGCTTCAAAGAGGTGTACCGATACCAACCAGTGCTCTCTTTTTGACAATGTAGAGGACGCTGTTGTCGACCCGGTGATGGATGAATGCGAAGATTTTTCTGTCAGGGAAAAGCTTGATTTTGAAAAGGAGAGCATGGGACTCTACATTTCGGGGCACCCTTATGATAACTATTTCCCGATCATAAAGAACTATATCAACTGTTCGTTCTCGGATATGCAGCTATGGCAGGCCGGAAACCAGCAGGTGGTCACAGCGGGCCTGCTTACTTCATATAAGGAGCGCTATACAAAAAAAGGAGACCCGATGGGAGTCCTGGATTTTGAGGATTCCGAGGCTACCATAGAAGCAGTTATGTTCCCTAAACAGTGGAGCAAATACAAGCCTATGCTTAATGTAGGATCCCTTTACTTTGTCAGGGGACAGGTCCGGCAGGACAGGGGACTTTCTATCCTTGCCGATGAGCTGTTCCCGGAAGATGATTTTCAGTCGTTCCTTACGCCACATGTTACAATTACTGTTGAATCGGACGGATTGGGAGAGGCTTTTTATGGGGATCTCTGCAAACTGCTTCGAAAACATCCCGGCAAGTATGACGTACTGCTTAAATTAGTTAATTCTGAACAGACAGTCGTATCCATGCTGAAGTCGATAAGGGTCGATCTTAACGAGAAACTGTGTGAGGACATAATAGATTATTCCAAGGGCAGGGCATATTGCTCCTGAAGAACAAAAGCAGATGAGAGGAGAGGTATCAATGCCTCAGAGCGAGAGCGAAGGACGCCTCACCGGCGGAGACTATATCGCGGTGAAAGCGCTTGAGAACGGAGTAACGGTCATAGGTGTGACAAGAGGTGCCGAGAACAGATTTCTGCACACTGAGAAGCTTGACGAAGGGGAAGTTTGGATCGCCCAGTTTACCGAACACATATCAGCAATGAAAATAAGGGGATCCGCAACGATATTTACAAAACACGGCGAGATCAAGAGCGGAAAGTAAAAGGTGCCTGCCTCCATTATGAAAAGACTGGAAAGAAAAGTAAAGATAATATGCACCATGGGGCCCGCGTGCTGGGATGAGGATACCATATCCGAGCTTGTAAGCTCAGGCATGAATGTCGCCCGCCTGAACTTCAGTCATGGGGACCATGAATCACACACAAGGTCAATTGACAATGTCCGTAAGGTCGAAGATAGGCTTCGCAGACCCGTGGCGACTCTTCTCGATACAAAGGGTCCTGAAATAAGAACAGGAATGCTGCCAAACCACGAAAAGATATACCTTGAGTCGGGCAAAGAATTCTATCTTTTCTTTGAGCCGTCAGAGGGCAATGAATACGGGGTATATGTCGATTACCCTGATCTGTATAAAGAGGTCTCCATTGGCCAGGATATATTCATAGATGACGGTTCTATCCTGCTCTCTGTTGAAGCACTTGACCCGGCAGCGATCAAATGCCGTGTACTGGTAGGCGGAGAGCTTGGGGAAAAGAAGGGAGTCAATGTGCCGGGTGCGAACCTTTCAGTACCTACCCTTACAGATAAGGATATCAGCGACATAAGATGGGGCATCGAGCACAAAGTTGACTATATAGCTGTTTCATTCGTCAGGGCAAAGGAAGATATCATTGGCGTGAGGAAAGTGCTGGAAGAAAATTCCGGCGAATCGAAGATAATTGCAAAAATTGAGACCAGGCATTCGGTCGAAAATATAGATGAAATACTTGCTGTTGTCGACGGAATAATGGTTGCCAGAGGTGATCTTGGTGTAGAAATGCCCACCGAGGATGTCCCGATGGTACAGAAAGAGATAATAGAAAAATGCCGTTCACAGGGAAAACCGGCTATAGTCGCAACTCAGATGCTTGATTCAATGATCCGTAACCCAAAGCCAACACGAGCTGAGGCAAGCGATGTAGCCAATGCGGTAATAGACGGCGCAGATGCAGTTATGCTTTCAGGTGAAACAGCTAGCGGCAAATATCCTGTTGAATCAGTAAAGATAATGAATAAAATATTGATGAGGACAGAAGAAAACCTCAGGGAATGGCAAAGGACACCAAAGATCTTTTTCAACTGCGGAGAAATAGCGGATGCTGTAAGCCGTGCTGCGCGTGATATTGCTGAAACAGTAAACGCTGCTGCTATCCTTTCATTGACGAGGAGCGGGTCAACAGCAAGGATGGTGAGCAAATACAGGCCTGACTGTCCGGTAATTGCTCTGACACCCTCATTTTCAACATGGCGTGAACTGGCGCTTGTATGGGGCGTTTATCCACTGGTTTGTCCGTTCACTACAGATGTAGAAGAATCTGTTTCAAATTCTCTCTCCCTAGTCCAGGAAGAAGGGCTTATCAAAGGCGGAGATAACGTGGTGTTTACATCTGGGATACCACTTGGAGTTCCGGGCAGTACTAATCTTGTTCAGGTTTATACTGTTGGAGAAATAATTGGGAAAGGCCTTTCCCTAATAAAAAGAAAAGTCAGAGGGGTCGTTTGCAAGGCAGAAAGCTGCGAGGAAGCAAATGAGAAGGTAACACCGGGTTCGATCCTGGTCGTAAGAAAAACTGACAGGGGGTTTATCCCCTCCATGGAAAGAGCTGCAGGCATCGTCAGTGAAGAGGACGGTTTTTCCTGCCATACCGCAGTTGCCTCTTTAGATATGGGACTACCGGGAATCGTTGGAGTTTCCGGGATATTTGATGCGGTAGAGGATGGTATGTTAATTACTCTTGACGGGATACGCGGAGTAGTTTATCTGGGGCGGAGCCAGTAGTGGCTCTTATTGGGGCTCACATATCAACTGCGGGAGGCCTTCACAAAGCATATCA
>JBFXIQ010000019.1:0-24093 GCA_050175815.1 Synergistaceae bacterium | reverse complement strand
GGTTGATTGGGGCGGTGCTTCATATGGTCTGGGGATAGAGTCTTTCAATCACAATCAGGTGCCCGGCGCCTACATGGCATGGTACCAAGGCGGCACTGTTCAGTCACAAACTTCTACGGTCCCCCCGGGCAAAACTAAAGCCTATCAATACACCTTAAAAAGTTCGTACGCCCCGGTGCACCGCACCCTCGAATTGGGGCGCATGGAACCTGGTGATAGGGTGATGGTGGACGCTTGGCTCAGGAAAAGCACAACAATGGACTACGCGCCCCGAGCATACATATTCAACACCCTAAGGGATCCTCTCCGGATAAAGAGTGAAGAGGGCAAGCTTGTGGAGGCCGCCCTCCCCTCTGAATCTGTGAATGAATGGAAGAAGTTCAGACTCAAGTGGGTTAACAGTACGGAGGGTCCTGTGCCGGTTGCTTTGCGCTGCGAAGCCAAAAATGATGGTGGATTCGTGTATGAGACCATGAAGGTCGTGATTAGGAGAAGAGGCGGCGGGGTAGTAATAATATGACCAGGAAGAGGATACCGTTCGGTGTTGTGGTTGAAGGCGGCAGATTCGTGTCCCAATCAGTCCTAAAACAGTACGAAATCGCCGGAGAATCCAAGCAACTGAAATCCGACACCTTCAGAGGCAAATACGCGAGGAAAGGCCTTGTAGAGCCCCCATACAATCCCTTTGGCCTCGCATCCCTCTCAGAAAAGAACACATTCCATGCCCGCTGCTGCGCAACGAAAGCAGTCGATACCGTGGGCCAAGGCTGGGAACTGGTCGCCGTTTCCGACGAGGCCGACGAAGAGCAGCGCAAAGAGATCGAGAAGTTCTTTAAGAGCTTATATCCTTCATTCGAGACCACACTCTTGAAGGCTGCGCAAGATTTCGAAGAAGTGGGCTGGGCTTGCCTTGAAATTGTCAGATATGGTGGCATCCACAACGGTAAGATCAAATCGTTGGAGCATGTGCCGGCCGCAACCATACGGATCCACAAAAGCGAGAACAAGTACGCACAAAGCTGGGATGGTATTAAGTACCGTTGGTTCAAGCGTTTTGGCTATGAAAAAGACGTGCATATGGACACTTGTGAAGAGTATCCCCTTGGGAGCTTGTCCGGCGACGTGGCCGCCAACGAACTCATCATGATTCATAATTACTCCACTCGCAGCTCCTATTACGGTGTGCCTGATTATGTGCCTGCTATTCACAGTATAGCGGCCGAAGAGGCCCGCAAAGATTATAATATCTCATTTTTCAAAAACTATGGTGTGCCGTCCTATGCGGTCTTCATTACTGGAGATTTTGAAGATGAGGCGATCCTGGACGAGAACGGGCAACCAACGGGTTCTACTGTCCTGCAAGAAGCTATAGAACGCCATTTCAAAGAAATCGTCAGAAATCCCCACACTCCCCTGATACTCGCCATTCCGGGCGAGAAAGACTCCAATATCAAAGTAGAATTTGAGAAATTATCAGTGGAGACGAAGGAGGCCAGCTTCCGCCTATACGGGATGGATAACCGCGACGAAATCATCACAGCGCATGGAGTCGACCCCTACAGGATTGGAGTCATGCAAGTAGGCGCCCTCGGAGGCAACACAGCCCGGATGACAAGGATCAACTACAAACAAGGCATCATACAGCACAGACAACGCCTTTGGGAGGAGGCAATCAACCGCTACATAATCCGGGACCCCAGAGGCTTCAACACAGCCGACTGGGAGTTCAGGTTCAGAAACGTTGACGTTGAGGAGGATGATCAGGATCTGCAAAACTGTCTGAAATTGTTCGATGCTGGGGCTATGACGCCCAACGAGCTTATCAAGCGTTTCAGCGGCCGATACAACATCAAACCATCAGATCACCCGCTCATGGACTGCCATTACATCAGAGGCCAGCCAGTAGAGGCTCCAAGAGAAGAAGAAGCCGTCAACAAGATAATCGAAACCCTTGAAACCTTGAAATCTCGGATCGAGAAGAGACTTGAGGAGAATCCATGATAGAGTTGATAGATGACATAAACGACGCCATCCGCGAATTGAAGATCATCGCAATGCGCAGCAAGGCCAAACCGCTCATCAGACCATCCACCGATTACCGCAGGACCAGGCAACTCGTCATACAAGGAACCAAAGAGATCCTGGCTGCTGTCGAAGAGATGGCTGCAGAAATCTACCCCGCCATCGAAGAACTTGTTAACCGATGGGCCCGAAACCAGATCAAGACAGAAAAACAAGAAACAGAAGAAACAGAAGAACATGAAAGCCTCATAGGAGAGCTGGAGCTTCTTGATCTCGATAGAGAAGACATATTCTTGATTCTTGCGATTGCAAGCCTATACGACCGCAGAATGACCCGCATGGACCAAACCCTCAGAACTCGAATGGCCGGCACGCTGGAAAAAACCTACACATCCTCCCTCGAATCATTACTGCGATCATTGAACCTTAGACCATCAGCCTACCAAATCCCAGACGTTGATCCGCGAAAGATCAACGCACGCTTCCAAGAATATGCCAGGCCGGCCTTACAAGCCTTCCCCCGACGAATGGCTAAAAATCTCGGGGACACAATCGCCGAACTCAAAACGCGAGAAGTCGCAGCCCAAGACATCGCCCAAAGGATCTTGTCCAGGCTAAAACCCGGCGGAGAAGAATGGACAAAAGTATCATACCAGTTTGAGCGGATTGCAAGGACAGAGCTCGCAGCAGCAACCCAAACAGCCAAATTAGAGGCTTTCCAAGCCGCCGGAGTCTCACAGGTCATGTACGTGACCGCAGGTGACTCCAAAGTCTGCGGACGATGCCTAAAATACGAAGGGAGGATCTTCAACGCCTCCGATCCAATACTAAAGACTCTAATCCCAATGCATCCCAACTGTAGATGTACGATAGTACCCGTAGCCCCAAAAGACACTAGCTGGCTCCAGCTGCCACGAAGATAGGATAGGAGGGCGTCTGATCATGAAAATCAAAGAAATCACCCCAGATTGGCTGAAAGAAGTCGACGATAAAGAGCTTTTGAATCTGCACCGCCGCTGCCACCAGTTATATCCTCAAATCAAGGAGGAGGGTGGCGAAGAGATCAATCTGGAGGATCTGGTCAACGCTCATCACTTGATAGTTGCGGAGATGCAACGGAGGGGCATGGAACATAACGAGCACGATGGACTCGACAAAGAACTGAAAGAGAAAAGCAATATCCCAATCTCCCTCGACGACCTCCCCGAGAAGATCATAATAGTCCCTGATTTCATCGAATTGGTTGGATCGGCGGTTAGGCGGGAAGATTACAACGATTTAGACATTCTCGTGCGCGCCAACCTCGAAGGGGACGCTTACCAGCTGAAATTTGAGAATGTGTACGTTCCTATCCGCCTAACCTTAGATCCGGACAAGGAGATTCCGATTCACCTAATAAACAATCCCCAAGGCGCATTCACGAATCACTTGCCGCTCTACGACTTAGCGCTTGTTAGAAGCGAAACCAGGGATGTTCAGCGCTTAAATCCTTTCTGGAAGGCCCGGAAGAGCATCTCATCGATGATAAACAAATTTAAGAAGTCCCTTCCCAAATTAACAAAAGGAAAATGGGAGCCTATAACCTACTCGTTCCAGACCTCCAAACCAAGGATGGGATTGTATCATGCGGGCACTGAAGCATTCAAGCCAGAGGAGCTCCAGGATTGGCTGAAGAAGCACCCTGAGGCCGTCGCTGAGAACAAGCTCAACGGATTCAGAGCCATCCTGCAGAAAAAGAAGGACAAGGTGAGTTTGTACTTCGAAGATGCTAAGAAAGAACGATCCAAGCAAATACCAAATATCCCCTATTCTGCCAAGAAAATACCCGCCGATTTCATTCTTGACGGTGATATAGGCGTTGTCGAAGCTGGAAAGCGCTGGCCGCGGGTTAGGATCATGGCTCTAACAGGAAAAGAGGTCACGCTCCCAGACGACGCCTATCCAATCTTCACAGCCTTCGACATCATCTACTGGGACGAGAAAGGCGGCGACCTCCATGAAAAACCATTCAGAGAACGCAGAAAGCTCCTCGAAGAATTCTACAACAAATACTTAAAAGATAACAAGTTTTTCGACCTCTCCACTCAAATGAAAGTCAGAAATCTTACAGATTTGGAAAAGGCGTGGGATAAGCTCGCTAATATGGACATGAGCGAAGGGATCGTCCTCAAAGATGAAACAGCACCCTATATCGAAGGCGCTTCTGATGTGCTCGCCAAAATCAAACACGTTGTCGAGCTGAAGGTCATAGTGATAGAATCTCGGCGAAACAAGAACGGAACTTACTCGTTCCGTTGCGGTCTCTTACCAGGCTCCTTGAATTTCCAGAATACGGTAGAATTCAAGGGCGAGACGTACGTGGACATGAAACTGACTATGAACGCCATATTCCAGGCCAAGCCGGGCGATATAATCACAGTGCAGCCCCAGGAGATTATAATCCGCGAAACAAAAGGTGGGGAGGAGTTGAGCTGGACTGCGGCCGTTCCTGTTGACGTTGACAAGACAAGGGAGGAACCATATACTGCAGGACAAGCCATAGACTTGGCTGAACGGGCCGGCGTCCTAAACGATGCCAGATCACAACCAAAAAAACAGAAGCAG
This sequence comes from Synergistaceae bacterium, assembly GCA_050175815.1. Taxonomy (GTDB): domain Bacteria; phylum Synergistota; class Synergistia; order Synergistales; family Synergistaceae; genus Caenicola. The sequence continues at coordinate 19,467 of JBFXIQ010000019.1, read as the reverse complement.
ATCAGAGAGAAAGCGATTCAGAAGATACTTAAAGCAGATTGGACGTTTGACCAAAACAAGCTCGAATTTCTCGAATCCTACGAACCGGTCTCAGAAGAGGCTAAGCTCTACAAGAAGCTCTACACGCGCCTCGCAAAGGACAAGAAGGCCAGACATAGGATGAAACACATTATGAAGTTCAATTATGATCTTTTTGGTCCTGATGCTATCGTAGAGCTCTCTGATGAATCGGAGGGAGGAGAGACTCGTGGTGAGCGAGCGGCCAAATACTGGGCCGAGAATTGGTGGAAGAACTACCCAGAATCCGGCAAGGGCGAATTCGTGGCCCAGCATCACTGGAGAGGGTTATCCAAAGAAGAAACTAAGCTTTCCCATGAAGAACTCCTTGAAACGGGCCATTCAGTCCACGCCGACCTCAGATTCACCGCTAATGACCACTTGTGGGGCTTCACAGTCTTCCTTGGCGAGCCTAAGGAGAACAAGAAGGCCGGCGGCTCTCAACTGCTTCTATTACAAAAACCTGACCGAAAGCTCGAAGGACAGTTCAAATTACCCCAACCGAAGGAATGGTTGCAGGTTGGAGTTGGAAAGCCGTACGTTGCGGAGCCCTTGGAGGTAGGGAGCACCTCAAAGAAGTACTCCAAGTTTTTCCTCTTCGATAGGGGCTCCTATGAAATGGGCGTGTGGCGAGAGCACGCCTTTGAAGTATTTCTTCACGGAGAGAAGCTGAAAGGCCGGTATATCATACAATACGCCGAATTGGAGGGCAGGGGACGCGTTTGGCTCATAGATAAGCCAGCGGACGAAACTCCGTACGCTGATAAGCACAAGCTCGAAGATGTCGTTAAAGAGTTGAAAAAGAAAGGCCAGAAGTACTTGATTTGGGCTAAGCCTGGCAAACGGCCGGAGTTGATAGAAGTGGACAAATTTGAGATCGAGAAACGCTCAAAAACCAACAATAAAAAGTTTATCGCACCAATAATTAAAGTAGACGAGGAGAAACGCTTCGCACTCGCACCAGCGCTCGTCCCAAACAAAATAGACAAGGATGGGGAATTCATCACCGCAGAGGAGATCGAGGAGACCGCCCACGACTTCATGGCCTGGTATCAAATGGTCACATACATGCACGAGATCCCCATCGAGAAAAAAGACATTGCGATCGTAGAATCGTATATTCTCCGCCAACCTTTGAAGGCAGGCGGCGTTGAGCTTCCAGAAGGCACGTGGATGCTCGGATTCAAAATCTACGACGACAGCCTTTGGGAAGAGGTCAAAAAAGGCAAGATAAAAGGTATCTCGATTGGAGGCTACTGCATGGGCTGCAATCCCAAACCAAAATTTGCAATCGAAAAATCCCAAAAGAAAACCAAAGAATCCGGGGATGACGAAGAGCCCCGCGAACTAAAAAACTTGAAGGTTTTTGAGGTTGCACTGGTCGACAATCCAGCCGTGCCTGACGCTCAATGGCTCATACTGAAAAGAGACAAGGATGAGGTGAGAAATGTGCCCGAAAAGAAAGAGAAACAAGCCGCTGGGGGCGTTGACGCCCTTAAGTTGTTGCAAGAGGCGATGAAGCTCATAGAACAGGCGATGGCGCAAGTGGAGTCTGCAGTGATGGGCTATGCCTACGCACCACCAGAAAAGAAAGGAGCCAAAAAAGAAGAAAAACAAGGTGGCAAAGCATTGGAAGACGCACTAAAGGAGATCGTTGAATCTGAGGACGCTCCAAAAGAAGTTAAAGAGGCAGCCAAGAAGATTCTGGAGTTTCTCAGGGGTGGGGACGCCTACCCAGCACCCAAGAAAGAAAAAGAGGAGGAAAAAGCCACCGAAGCTAAAGAGGAGAAGCAGCCCAAGGCCCCTGAGAAAACAGAGAAACAAGAGAAGCCCAAACCCAAAGAGAATCTCGACAAGATCGTCACCAAACAAATAGAGAAAGCAATGAAGAAACTGGACAAAAAAATCGGAAAAATTAGAGAGGAAATCGAAGAAGTCGAGAAAAAATTCCTCGCTACGGGTGAAACCCAAAAACTAAAAGAAACAACCCGAGAGGAAGGAGCAGAGGATTTCTATGCTAAAATAGGCCGAGATCCATTCGGCAGAAGACTCAAAAAACAATAAAATTGGTTCTTCTTGGTGATCGGATATGAACATACACGAATACCTTGAAGCGAATAAAGTGTTTAAAATCGTCGATAACTCCGAGATTGCTGGTGGATTAAAAGCAATGGAGCAGCTAGCAGAGTTTATCGAGGTTGTCCAGCGGGAAGCTACTATTCTCAACGAAGCACGAATGGAAAGGATGAAAAGCTACCAAAAAGAGATAGCAGCCATCGACATGCCCACTGGGTACCTCTATCCCGGCAGAATAACCGTTAGCGGCCAAGAAGTCAAAGTAATCCCAGGAGAAACTGAGAACGTCGACGATTTCTCACTTAGCGGCTACATACAGCAGAACATGCTAAATGCCAAGGAGTTCGTCCTCCGTGCCGTCATAGACTACGACACACTCGAGGACACGATAGAAGGCCCCAGATTCGAGGACCGAATCGTCAGAATGCTTGGTGAAAGCGCCTCTCTCGACTTAGAGAGGGCTTTCGTCTTTGGTGACACAGATCTAGCAACTTCGAGCCCTCCTCTGATCCTGAAGGCAACAGATGGCTGGGTCAAACTCGCCGGAAATACGGTCTACGGCTATCAGCACAACTCCACGCCTGCCGATTTTGACCCATCCGCCGCTGACTTCCCAATGAACATGTTTGACGCCATGCTAGAGGCCATAGACAAAAAATACCTCATCCAGCGGGGCGACGTCAGGTTCTACGTTGACTGGGAAACCCACAGGGCATACAGGGACCAGGTAGCCGCCCGGGAGACTGTTATCGGCGACGAAGCCCTTCTCGGCCAGAGGCAGCTCACATTTGACGGTATTCCAGTCGTCCACGTGCCAACGCTTGACGACGCAACGGCCACAGCTCACGTAGGGCGCGTAGCTATGCTCTCCAGGCCAAATAACATGGTCTGGGGCGTCTACAGAGAAATAACAGTGGAATCTCAGAAGATACCAAGCGCGAGAAGAGTTGAGCACGTCCTATCAATGAGGGCCGACTGTACGTACGCCGATGTCAACGGCGCAGTCGTGGCTAAGATAGAAGCACCAACCGCCTCCTAAACTCCCGCCTTTTCAATTTTTTAGACAGGGAAACGCTAAGGCCTATTTCAAAACATCTGACAGCCCCGGAGGGAATAACAATGGACGCAAGCCTCAAAAAATTCCTATTCAGCAGAAAAGGGAGAATAAAGGCAGTTATAGACTTCCTCAAAGACCCCGAAAGCGGGGTAGAGCTAGATGCTGGCGCCGTAGCCACAGAGCACATCAAAGACGGAGCAATCACCGGTGCAAAAATAGCTAACGGTGCTGTGACCGCATTAAAGATCGCTGAAGGCGGCGTAACCACTGTAAGACTTGCTGACGGCGCAGTAACCAAAGCCAAAGCCAGCCTTGAAGCCGTGGACGTGACAATCTCAGGAACAGCCACCGCAGGGTCAGCGGCGATCTCAGACACGAGCGCACAGATTCTCGGGGTCTTCCAGTCAGCCGCATCCGGAACAGCCGGCGGCATAGCCGTTAAATCAGTTTCCATCGACACAGCAAACAGCGAAGTCGATATAGAAGTCGATTCTGCGCCCGGAGACGGTAACAGCGTCACGTATACCGTTGTTCTTCTCAAATCCTAACCTGAGTGAAAGTAGGGGGAGGGGAGGAAGCTGCCATTCGCCACGATAGATGATGTGAAGGCTGCCGGGCGTCTCTCAGACGAATTCGTCACTGAAAACCAGGCCGCAATCGAATGGAAGATGAATGACATTGAGACACAGATAAGGAGGATCAATCCTTCCCTCCCAGACTCAGATTACAACGCTAAGATGTGTGTCGTCTATGGGACGCTCGCATGGCTCCAGTACAATGATATACTTGAACATCAGACTCTTTCAAGGGTAAAGTCGATCAAAGAGGGCGACATAACCATAACCTACGCCTCCGAACAGGAAACAAGAACAGAGGCCCCAGACACCTCCTTCGACTATCACCAGCTATACAAGAAGTACTTAAGGAAGATAATCGGCGTTAAGGCCTTCACAAGCGGAACAACGTGGACTCTTAGCGACGGGACAACGAAGAGAGTCGGATTTGACTGGACTGAGTTCTTCGAAGACGATGAAGAATAAAACATCAGAGGGATGATTGTATGCCACTTGTAGGAGGGGAGGAGAGCCCAGGCACCTTCAGACCCATCAAGGTCGACAGCAGCGGCCGCGTCTACGCGATCCTGGACGACCAGCTCGGCCTGTTCCAAAAGGACAGTGGAGGCAACTTGAAAGTCAACGCGGGGATCGTATACTCCACACCATCAGAGCCTAGCACCATTACGCTCACAGAATCATCACCCACCGACTCCTATACTCTTGCTGTACCAGAGAACCCCACACGGGTCATTATAGTGGGAAGCGGCGACGACGAAGTCTTTCAGATGAATTTCGACGATCAAACAAACTACGCTACTTTGCCCACATTGACTACGTACGTCTTTGATTTGACTGATGTGACGCAGATAAACTTCCAAATGGTCAATCTGCCCGTTACAATCAGCGTGATTGAGCTCACACCACAAGTCGTAAGATAAAACAAGCCAGGGGCTATGATAAGATGGCCAAAAAGAAAATAAAAGAAGCAGAAAAGAAGAAGGCTGAAAAAGCAAAAGCAGGGAAGAAAGCCAAAAGCAAGAAAGCAAAAGAGAAGTTGAAAACCATCATCGTCCGCACTGATGGCTCAGGGCTCGAATTAGACGCCAAGGAGATCGTCTCTGTCAAAGTAATCCCCAAGGGCCGGCCCCAGGGCCTCGAAGTCGCCGACTACATCTACGAGGACGGTATTCTACGCTTCCCAGTAACTCTACCAATCATGGAGCGCGTGAAAATCGTCTACAAGTAGAATAAGATGATCCCAGCCTTCAAAACCCACAAAATCCGGATTTACCGGCTCGTTGAGGACTCTAGCAGCACATACTACAATGAAGGAGAGGACGCTTTACAGCTCGTCGCTGAAGTCGAGGGAGACTTTCAGCGCATGGGAGACAGAGAGAAGTTACAAGAGTATGGTGACAAGGAGATAAGCCTGTATCGTCTCTTCCTTCCTGCCGATGTGGACATACGCTACGACGATCGTGTGAAAGTCGACGGATACGACTTTACTCTCCGCGTAAGCTCACAACCTCACCACTACAAGCTCCTAAACTATCAACGGGTGACCTTACAACGCCAGGAGGAAAATAAACCAAGTAGGATGCTGTAGGAGGGCTGTCCGGCTTTGTCAATGCAAGTACAGATAGAAATCATAGGAAAAGAAAAAATCAATGCTATGGCCTCGAAAGCCAAAACGGCCGCCGACAAGCTAGCCTACGACATCGCAAGTGACATAGCTAAGGATTTCCGCTTTTCTCCACACGTCCCCAAGGACACTGGTGGTTTACGGGCCTCGCATCAAGCTGTGAACCTTGGCGGGGGCTCCGCGGGCGTCGTTTCCCGGAAAATGCTCGGACAATACCACCATGCCTGGCTAGTCATCAGGGGGCATAGAACGCTCGTAACGCCTGGACAGCGGAGGTACTGGTTCTACCTGCTGCATAGAGTGTATGGAGGCTCCTATTCACGCCGGGCTCCTGGCGGACCTGGTAGAGTCGCTCCAAGACCATACCACCAACGCATCGTGAACGAATACATTGCAAGGGGCAAGCTACGGACCAAATTAGAAGAATTTAAGAGGAGATTGTTCTAATGGCCGAGCTGGACCCTCTCCTCTTCTTTCAGTACATTTTCAAGGACAGGATCGCGGTAGATGATCGGATAATACCTGTTATCATAAAACTCAAAGAGCAAATCGAGCTTCCATTCGTCACATTCCATCTAACGCATAATAGGCAGCTGCCCTATCGCATTTCATCCTTTCGCGTTGTGAGCGACACCGACGTTGAAAGAAGTGTGATGAGGCTCCACGAATACACCATAGACGTGCTCATATACTCCAATAGCGTAAAGGAGCGAGATGAAATCCTCCAACAAGTCATAGACCTAACCCGAAAAGCACAAAGAAGCCACTACACCTTCTGTAGGAACTATCAAGATCCGAATTGCACCGTAACGGGCCAGGAATGCGATGCGCGCACCACATATTCCCCCGATAGCCCGTTCGCACGCTGCCCGTACTGGAACATCACAGATGAAGAAGATCCGCACTACAGAGGTCCAACCTCACCCTTCCTGGACTTCAATGTCTTCAGTGTGCAGATTGGGCGCTGGGATCATGATCTTGACGCTGATCATAAGCCCCCTGTTTATATTGGACGGCAGGAGATGATAATAACCGTGAAAGAAACTGACAAGGACACGGCTCCACTCTACACCAATTTCAAAGTCGCGAACGCATAAAATGAGAAAATTTGGAAACCTATGAGGTGAAAGCAAAATGGGACTTCCCGGAGTGATCTACAGCCCCGAGGAGGTTGAGCTGGTTCCTCGCTGCCAAGGCGAGGGCAAGACAGCCGCAATAATAGGCTCATCCAACGTCGAAATAACCAACCCAGACAATATAACAGTTGAAAGAGTCGAATACTTCCCAGACGTCGTCGCAAATTACACAAGCGAGGAAGAGGGTGGGCGACTGGTCGCAGCGGTCAAGCAGTTCTTCTTTGAGGCCAGAATATGCCACGACATTCAGCGATGCCCCGTAAACCACGTCTATGTGGTTGATATCGGCGACACAACAGCCCTAACGGTCAATGACATCATAAACAGGTACTTGCACGCAGCTGATCTCCTCGCAGACGTCAATGACCAGATCGACATGGAAATCTACCTTGATGCGGGCGACCAAATCGGAATAGGCCAACTTACAATCGACACAACTACGTACCCCAACGCATTCACTTACTTCTTGAACAAGGTCGACGATCATCTCTACAAGATGCTCCACGGCGACCCATCACTTGGCTACTCCAATTTCCCAAGGCCAACGATCGCCTATGCCCCAACACCATCCTCTGCGACCGTCGCTGAGCTCATAGACCTCACAGATCCAACAAACACTGGCGAGCTCTCATATATCCGCTCTTCCCGTATATGCCTCTATGACAACCCTAACAACCTGGCGGGCTTCGCTGGGCTCATTGCAGGCACGTACCCATGGGAGAACCCTGGCAAACACACATACAAGACCATAACAGACGACTACATTCTTGAGAGGCCATGGTCAGAGCTCGTACAGTTAAAAGAAGCCGGTATAAACTGCGATTGGCTGTTTAAGCCAAGGAGCGCAGTCCGCTACGGTCCGGTCTGGCCAGTGCTAACGTCTTATCGAAAGGACCCCAACGGTCAAAGGCCCGTTGATTCGACGATCTATGCAAGAGTCGCCTGCGACTACGTCGCCAAGAGGATCATGGACATGGCAGCCGGCATGATATATGAGATGGCGACAGAGGACGCTGCCAACATGGTCAAGAGCGGTGGAGAGGCGATCATAGCCCGAGAGACGAGCTTAGGGACCATCGCCGGTGGAATAATCGACGCATACGTCAACGCAGACTCACCAAACATGCTAGACCTCGAAATGAACCTAATACCGCCCGAGAGCATTGAACAAGTCAGAATAACGACCACGATCACCGCACAAGGTTCATACGTCACAAGTTAAGCTAAATTAACCGAATACGGTGACAATAATGGTCACAACCGCAAAAGCACAACTCCCCAAAGTCGTATACGGCGGGGGCCTCGCCTACTTCGTCGCCAAGTCACAAGATCAAGCCATACAAGTCCACGCAAGCAAACTCAAAATCTCCTCCAAGAAAGACCAAAAAGCAGTCTACACAAACGGCCCCTTCCCATCCCTTGTCGTCGACGGAAAATGGGAGATAGAGCTCGAATTTGACGACATGCTCGTCCATGAGCTCCCCTACAAGCGACAACTCGAACAAATGGCCGACAATCACGATCTAACGATCTCAGTGTGGGCCTATTCCGAAAACCAAGCCAAATTCATCGAGGCCATGCGATTCTACGGATGCAGCAGCGTCGACATCGACACAGAATTCACGATAAACGAACCAAGCTCTCAAAAGTGGAAATTAAAGGCTCACCATGGCTTCGAAGTCCTCGCACCCCAACTAATCGAGGAATCACCAGCCTTCCAGACCTAAACCCGTTGAAGGGAGGAGCCCCCGAGCTTCTCCCCCACCCTACAACCTTAGAGGAGGGGTTATCTTTTGGCAGAGGTTAAGACAGACGAACAAATCGCAAAAGAAGCGCTCCTAGAACTTGCAAAGAACCAGTTCCTCCCAGCCTTGAAGAAACTCAAATTGGCCGCGGATGAGCAAGAGCTTGTCAAGGAGCTTGAAGAGAGCGAGATCAAGGCTTCTGATGATCTGAAAATCAAGCGTCTGCGCGAGCTCTTCGTCAAATATAAAGATGAGATCGATAAGACGATCAAGAGCAAAAAGCAAAAGAACAGACTCGAGAAAACGCTGGAGGATCTTGAGAACTTCAAGGCCGTTCTGAAGACAGAGCGTGAGCTCCTTGAGGTCTTCAAGCCTGATCGAGAGAAGAGGATTAGGATAAATACGGGCGAATACATCCTAGAATTCAGAGTTAAGCCCATAGAGCCCGGGGATGATCTATCGATGGTGAACATGGATGAGCGCATCCTCGAACAGCTAACGGCTGCTGAACGCGTGAAACTGCGAAAAGGCATGACAGGCATGCTCAAAAACGAAAAAGAGGAAGAAGAGTACCTAGAACTGATGTTCAAGCTTGACCAACTCAGAATGAAGAGCCTCGCAAAAGAAACCGAAAACGTTGCCAAATTCCTCGCAACCTTCCTATCACCGCCCGATGACAAAAAGAAGGCCTTGGAGTTTTGGAAGGCTCAATCAACAGCCCTACAATCCGTTGCCTTAATCAAAACCCTAGAAGCCCTCGGATTATCCAAAGACGAAACAGACAAGTTGTTTCGCCTTAACAAAGTCAGCGGAATTTGAGGTTATCCGCAGAATCTGCCGAGACCTTGGCTGGCGGCCGGCCAAGGTCATAAAGCACAAATATGAGAAAGATATCCTCGCACTTTACGCTTACCATTATTTCAGGCTCTTACGTGAAGCCGAGGAGCATAAAAAGCTCGAAAAGGAGAGAAAAAAGCTAAAGAGCAAATTAAACGTGTGAGCTTATGCCCGCAACCGACCTCCTCGTTCGGATCCGCGCAACTGAGAATGTGAGCGCCGCACTCCACAGAATAAACGCAGCAATCAACTCAACAACCTCAAGAGCCTCCAGAATGGGCTCCCAATTTGCAGCATCATCTAATGCAGCTACGTCCTCCCTAGCACAGGTACAAGCAGCTCTGCAAGCGAACACAACCGCCACGCGCAAGGCAAGCGCCGAAGCCACAACAGTCGGGACAAGCTTTGCCTCATCGTCACGGACGGCCAACTCAGCGCTAACAAGCGTCAGGGGATCGATCACCACAACAACCACCTCCACCAAGACCTTGAGCACAACTGCCACGGCTACGGGCGGCTCCTTTAAAACCCTCGGATCCGTTGGGACCTCAGCACTCTCCAGCGTCAAATCCGCGGCTTCAAGTGCAATAGCTTCGATGGAGGGACTATCAGATGCCATTGGCAGCGTCATAGCAGGCTTTGGGCTCATGGAGATGCTGAGCATTGGAGTAGGGGGTGCAATGCAGAGGGAGATGCGGAGGGCGATTCTCACTCGCAGATGGGGGGAAGAAACAGCTAATAACATGCTAGACGGAATGCGATCCGCAGTAGAGAGAAGCCCAGTGCCTACTGAGTTCCTTGATCTGATTCTTGGTCCCATGATGATGCAATCAAAGCTAACTAAGAAACAAATTGAAGATGTAGCCGCCGTAGCCAGCGATTACTACCTAGTTTCGATGGAATACGGGCAACTTCCAATTGAAGCCAAGAGAGAGCTGATTGACTGGATTCTCAAAGGAGAAACCACGTCGATTAAGCGAGATAGCCCATTTTCACCATATGTCGAAGAATTGGAAAAATACAAGGATAAGAGCCCCTTCGAGCGAGCCATGGCTTTACGTCCCATCCTGGAGAAGATGGGGTACGAAGATATTAGCCAATTGGATACGACGGTAAACAAGTGGAGCGAGGTGCAAGACAAGATAAGAGAAGTCACCAAAGACATCGGCGAGGCTTTACTGCCAGTTTTATCAACAATACTCAAAGTATTCGACGATATTCACAAAGCAACTGGCGGGTGGTCCACTAAAATCTTAGTGGGCTTCGGAGGGATTGTCGCATTCCTAGGCTCCCTTGGCCTGATCGCGTCAGTTGTGAAGACCGCCTTTGACCCCTTTATCAGCATTGGCAAAAAAATAGGTGATAAGATCAAGCTCACTGACAAACTAAAGGATGCGTTTGGAAAAGTGAAGGACGCTGCGGGCAAAATCCCCGGGAAGATCAGAGACGCCCTACCACCCCTCGACGAAGTGAAAGGCAAACTCTCAAGCATCAAAGACACTCTATCTGGCATAGGAAGCAAAGCCAAGGACGCTTTCAGCCGCATAAGCCTTCCTGACATCCGGGGACGCGTAACCCTTCCTGACACGTCCGGGTTGTCCGCGCGGCTTAGCGGGGCCATATCCAGGATAAAGGGCGTCCCTGGGGGCGTTGTATCATCATTTCGCCGCTTAAAGGATTCTATAACTGGTGCGACCTCCGCACAGTGGGGCTTAAACAGAGCCACCCTTGCAAGCATCGGCTCTTCGATAAAGAATGCTGCTGCGACCGCCGCAGGAGCAGTCAAGAACTTTCTCTACGGGGCTGCTTCCAAGATCGCCGCAGCTGGCCAATGGCTCCTAAACGCGGCCATGTCGGCCAACCCCATCGTAATCATCATCATAGCAATCGTAGCGCTCATAGCAATCCTCCTATACCTTTGGAAGACAAACGAAGGCTTCAGAGCGGCCGTGCTCCGCCTTTGGGAGGCCCTGAAGCAAGTCGGAGCGTTCATCTGGGGAGTCCTGGTAGCAGCCTGGAATGCACTGAGAAATGCCGCCTCACGCGTTTGGGAAATATTTTCAAAGATTGCTAGCTTCATATGGGGCACTCTAGTGGCAGCATGGAACGCGGTCCGGGACGCAATCCAATGGGTCACAGACAAGATCAAACCTCTCCTAGATTTCCTCAGTCAACTGAAAGACGCGTGGGACAAGGTAGCAGGGAAAATATGGGACGCTGTCAACGCTCTCCTCGCCTGGAACGGAACCCCTGTCGAAAACAAGACGCCAGGTTCCACTGGTGGCGCAGGTGGAGGTGGAGGAGGCTCCACAGGAGGGGGTGGACCCTCCATGAGCCTGACAGGGAGACCAGCGACATCAAGAACACCCTCATTTTCAATAGGGATACCAGGGACACCTATCAGAATCGACATTCCGATCAGGGGGATAATAGAGAGCCCCCTCAGGGTGAAAGCAGCCGGGCATACTATCATGGAATTCCCTGACTTGGACCCTGCAAACATTGCAAGGGTAGGGCGTACGCTCGATCGGGCTGAAAGCCTTGCCTCTCTCGCAGCTGCTGCGAAAACGGTGCGGGTTGAAGCCGGGGCGCCCGCTGGCGCCGGCTCAAAGGTGATTGTCTTCGAGAAGGGTGCCGTGCAGGTTGATGCCCGTGATAAGACTGAAGAGGAAGCCGCAAGGATAGTCGCGAAGGGCCTCCGTTACTGGACAGCAAAAGAAGCCCTACTATGATCCGCCTCTGGTGATTTCATGGTTATTCGTCATTGGGAGAAGGACAAGGACCGTGCAACGGTCACCGTTGACGGAATCCCCTTCATAGTGAACGACTTCGAAGTCAAACCCGCATCTAATAGCGGATTCGAGCCAATAGAGAAAAAAGTAGTCGAAAGAGGCCAAATTATCCTACTTGGGCCGAAACGGGCGCGTGAAGCCAAATTTTCATGCGAGTTTATTGAGTTGAGCCGTGAAGCATACCGTTATGTTAAGAATCTTGACGGAAAGATTGTTACAGTCTGTTCGCCGCATTTAGACGGGTGTATGAAAGGCTTCACGACCGTTGAGGTCAAGTTCAAGCCATCGGAGGGTGGATATTACGACCATGATGCTAAGGACCACTTTGGCCTTGGCGAGATCGCTTTCGAGGTCAAAGAGACGGCTGAACCCCTAGATGACGTCCAGCTCCCAGCGGAGGAGAAAGAGGAGGAACAGAAGTCTGAAACCAAGAATGAAGTGCCGACAACCACCCCCAAAGGCGAAACAGGTGAGTACAAGCCTTCTTGCGCATTCTGCATGAAATATGACGGCTACAAGTATGTCTGGTATGTTGTGGCTTGGGAAATGGTATGTAAGCACTGTGGGGGTAAGCTTAACCGCGAAATCAGCTCGAGAATCCCCGAAGCACAACTCCACTGCACAAAGTGTGGTGCAAATTATTGCGGCGTCTGCGGCCGCGAAAAAGTCTGGGACAGGAAGAGAGCTGAAAAATACAGGATCACGAACGTCTCCAAGCCCATGCGAAAATGAGTGAACGGTGATGAGCTTGAAAGTGGCTAATCTCCCACTTCGGGCCGGCGCGCAGCCAATAGTCAAAGTAGAATTGGTCAGGAGGAAAATGTGCGAAGCACTGAAGCGCTGGCAGTATCCGACAAGCATGGCAATAGACTTCACCGCAGTAGAGACGTCGTCAGCCCCCCAAAAATCATCAGAAAAGCAAGACAGTACAGAAGCTGAAGCAAGCGAAGCCGGGGCGCCGGAAACCGCGGAGGAGAGCAGCGGCCCTGGGTCCATCGAAGACTACATGCTTGATAATATTGCCCTATTCGGCATTTACAAGTATATGAATCGTTGCCCGATCATAGACCGTTACGAGCTCAAAGATATCATCTCAATAAGCTTCGACAAAAAGATAAACGAGCCTACAGGCACTGGCTCCCTTACACTCGTCTATTCAAAAGAGAGATTCGACCGGATAGGCCAGGGGGACGAGCTGATCTTCAAATTTGGTTATAAGTATCCTAATGAGGTCCTAGATCCTAAAACAGGGGAGAAGACGCGGGAGATTGTGAGGGAAGCATTCAAGGCGCTTGTAGCAGAAGTGAAAAAGACAAAGAGAGAGATCGAGGTGAGTTTTGCGGATACGGGCGTTCTCCTTGAACAGAAAAAATCATTCTCATACGTTGACAAGACCGTTGAAGAGATCCTGGTTGATATCATCAAGAATAGCGGGCTCAAAGGGGACATCCGCCTCAGCAGGAAAATCCTCGAAACGAAAGTTACGCTCCAAGCCGAGAAAAATAAAGGAGGGGGCGGCGGCAGCGCAAGCGGACAATTCCAGAAATCATGTGGAAGGAGCGACTGTCCCCTCCCACCAAGCAGAAGCGGCAGATGGGCGACGTGCACAGCTGTGGGCCCTTGTGTGTGCGGATCTAACAGAATAGTGTACAACCGATGCCCCCCAGACTGTAACGTCAACAAATGCCCGGGCGATACCGATGCGAGCACAGCACAAGGCGGCGCAAACATATTCCCAGAAGGACACTTTTTCTGCTGCGATTGCGACAGAGATTATTGCGGCTGCGGTGCTGTCCACAAAGCTCCGTGGCCTAGATATTTGAAGACTAGTTGTAGTGGGACGTCCAGCGAATCCGCAAGTGGAGAGGGCGGCGAATCGACAACGGTGCAAGAAATGACGATCTGGGATGCGATATACAAAGTCCTCGAGAAATGGGAGAAGGACGTGCACGTCTATGTTAGGGGCGACACAGTCTATATAGAAGAAATACCGATGCCTGAAGAGGCTAAGGAGGTCTTTGTAGCCTGGTCTGACCATAACATGATACATGAGACGTTTAATATGACAGAAGGGAAAGCTCCGATCGTTTCAGGGATCAGGATCAAATTTGCTGACGGCGGATCAAAAAATAAAGGAAATGTGATCTATGACAAAGATATCACCAAATATCCTGAAACTCGCTATCCAGGAATCGTAGATGTTACGTGGCCCGAATTGGACGGTAAGGATGCTGCGTTGATCGGCAAAAAGGCTCTGAGAGAAGTGCAACGCGTTGAATCCGCCGAGACCGTCACATGCGAGGTTTTAGCAGATCCTGGCTTCTTTCCAGGCTCTTGGGTGCATGTGAAAAACCAACCAGAAGATTACACCGATTTCCTCTACTTAAAGGGAATTTCCCACAAAATCCAGGCGGATGATTACACTACAAGCTTGGAGATGTCGCTTTGGAAGCCTCCAGCGCAGACTAGCGGCACGGAAAAAGGAGGAGGAGGCGGTGATAAAACGAAGCTCGATCAGATTCTCCGCGACGCCGCGAAATTTGGATATTGTTCAGGCTGTTCAGACGCTAACTGCCTTGTTAAACGCGGATGTGGTGATTGCTGGGCCATGTCCGACTATCTCTTCAACAGATTAACCGAGGCTGGTTTCCAGGCCAGAGTCATACAATACGCCACCGGACAATCCCCCCGGCACCGCACAGTCCAAATCTACCTGGACGGGCAATGGGTGGACATCCCATACCGTGAATACGGCTTTAACCAGCTTTTCCGCACCACATCTCAGAGGCCTAACTTGACTGTCATCAAACAAAGCCAAAAATAGGCTGGAGGGGTAAAAGATGACTGTTATAACCGCTGGTGATGTGGAGAAGAGCATTCGCAGGCTCTTGGGGGGTCGGATGAGAGGAGAGCCAGGCAAACCACCCCTTGACAAACGAGACATCTATCTCCGCCTTGTGAAAGTCTATAAGATCTACCCTGATCGAGGAGTCGCCTTTGTGAAACCCTTCCGTGAAATAGAGAACCCACGCTTTGACCCTTACCCTGTTCGCTTCACCTACCCCTTCTTTGACAATGACACAATCTTAGCATGCACCCCTAGGGGTAAGAAGGGCGTAGACGCCTACGGCAACTATGTGGTGCCTGAGAATGATGTTTTTGCGGTGACGCTCGCAGTTGAGGGCGAGATGGACAAAAAGGGGGCATATATCCTCGGATTTGTGAAAAGGGATGATCAGCTGATCTCTTCGAGCGGGACCCTCGGAGATGGATGGACTTTCGAATTTGGCCGTGCTAAGATCCGCATCACCCCAGAGCCAAAAATAGAATTGGGTGTTTGCAACAATAAGATCACAATATCTGACAACGGCGTTGAAATCAGCGGAAAAGTCTATATCAATGGAGAAGAGGTAAAATAGAATGGGAAACTACCCAAGGCTCGACAAAAACATCGCATTCATGGTTTACTCCTATGAGACGCTCCTGGCAGAGGGGAGCACTGACGGCACGGGCGCAATCGACGAACCGCTCGTCGTAGCGCGTGGGATGGTCGGATACGACCCGGAAATCAACGCTGACGTAACCTTCCCAGGGGACCCTTATGACTCAAAACAACGCGTCTGGGACGTCGCATATCAAAACGGGGACATCATAGTCGCCGAGGACCTTGAATCAGTCATATCAGGCGTTGTTTTGAAATTACTCACAATCAGAGGGGAGCTTGAATATCCCCCATTCGAGGGATGGGGGGGCGACGTGTACAAGCAAATCTATGAGAGATTCTCTTCTGCGTCCTTGAGAGCTTTGGAGGATGCTGTGTGGGCGGCTTTGGACGAAATGGACCGTATCAAAGAGGTTCTGGGTGTAAAAGCATATCGTGCCGAGGACGAAGGCGTGATTATCGAGGCTGCTGTTGTAACAATAGAGGGCGGAGAAGAATACTTCACTGTGACGTTGGGTGGTGAATAGGCCATGCTCAGACTAAAAAGTCATCGTGAAATACTTGCTGGACTAATAACAAAAGCATATGAGCGAGGACTTCTATCTGATGATATTGGATTCTTTGACAGGATAACGCGGGGTGAATCAATCGAGAACAATTATGTGCTCTTCTTAGCGTCCTTCGCAGACATCCTCGCTGAATATTATCAAGATCTCCAATCATTGCTGAACTCTTTTGATGT
Organism: Synergistaceae bacterium; assembly: GCA_050175815.1. Classification (GTDB taxonomy): domain Bacteria; phylum Synergistota; class Synergistia; order Synergistales; family Synergistaceae; genus Caenicola. The sequence continues at coordinate 3,384 of JBFXIQ010000019.1, read as the reverse complement.
GGATAGGGCAACGGGCTCTGATCTGGACCGCTTAGCCAGTTTGGTCGGCCTAGAACGTCTCGGGCCTACGAGATCAATTGCACCTATTACCTTCGAAAAGCTCGAATCAGCTCATGACGAAGAAATCCTAGTCCCTGCTAACACAAGAATAGCCACAGAATCCGGGATAATCTACTCCACAATGTATGAGGCTGTGATCGCCGCTGACGAACTCCAAGCCACGACCTACGCCATTTCTGCGGGCGCTGGGCCGGAAACACGCATCGGCGCCGGAGAACTGACGGTCCTCGTGGACCAGGTCGAAGGAGTTACCGTCTTTAATCATGAAGCGTCGACTGGAGGCAACAGCGCTGAAGATGACAATTCTCTTGCGCGGAGGATCAGAATGTGGCCCTTTGAGCAGCAGCGGGGAACCTACACCGCTTATGAGTCAGCCTTGAACAGAGTGGCTGGTCTTCGGAGCTTCAAAATCATCCCGCGTTGGGATGGGCCCGGCACTGTCAAAGTGATCGTAGATCCGCCCTCCAATGTCGTTGTAGACTTTGCACGTGACGCTATAGTTGATGTGCAAGCAGCAGACGAAGACGTTAAGGTCGTAGGGGTGGAGGAAAAGGTTGTCAATGTTCATTGTGTCGCAACTTTTGAGACCACAGGGGCCCTCCTCGGCGGCAAACGGACAGAAAACCTTGAGTACTATCTGGAGAAGGATATTCGCGCCTATATTGATGGTGGAAGAGCTTCTAACGGCCAGATTGTAGACGGGCTCGGTATTGGTGAGAATTTCAGCCCGTTCAAGCTTATGAATTACCTCGCCGATCTCTACCCAGAACTAGAGGATGTTGATTTTGAATATCCTGCCAAAAAGGTCGTTATTAGTGATAATGAGCGGGCTACGAGTGGTATAATAGAAATAACGTTCGACTGATCGCCCATGAGAGTTGCTAGACGCCTGAAAGACCGGATACCTTGGTTCCTTACGTTTTCACCAGTTAGCAACACGATCGCCCACCTTCAGACCGTCGCAGGGGAATTGCAAGAAGCTGAAACAGCCAAGAAGCTGATAGAGACTATCTTTATGCCAAGACGTCCCTTGAGGCTCTGGAGACACCAGGTTCGCCCAAAAGAATACAGTATCAACGTGGATGTTGCCTTGGAGGACATACGTCGTATCAGATTATACGAGGACAACAAGAAAATCTTCGATTCTGGTGTGCTCGGCGCTGGCGTCGACCGTTACAAAAAACAGCTCTTCTTGACCTCAGATTACACGATACCACAATCTACATACCGCGTTGAAGTAGAGGACTATTATGGGAACGTTTTCGAGAAGGGAATCCCCGAAAACGACGAAATCACGGGAAACGCCTTCGACCCGGACTTGCTGCTCGATCTAAAGGGCAAAATTCTGAGTTGTCCACGTTACGCTTTCAGGAGCGTTGATTATCATCATCTGGACCGTGTCTACCCTCCTTTCCATGATCAGAGTCTTGAGCCAGATTATTATTATGAGACTCGGATGGAGAAGTACGTTACTTATCTCCGCGAAAAAGGCGTTATCTTCGCCTCACTCTACAAATACTTGGGCACAGAACCCACGATTGAAGGATACTGGCGTCTGCTCTGCGAACAGGATGTGAGCTATCAAGATCAAAAGTATATGCTCACAAAGGAGGAGAATCCAGCCCTATTCTTAATATCCGTAGATAAAGAGAAGCTGCCCATAAATATACAATGGGACGAAAGCGAATTACAAGAACTAACAGACGCCCTTTCGCCTTCCAAAAAATTCCGATACATCGTAGAGTCTGAGCAGTCAACAGCTGCAGACAACCTCTTGATCGGCCAGGAAAACTTGAAGTGGTCGTTAAGCTCAATATTAGAAGGTCTCATAGCTTCCGACTCCGTAGCTGGGGAAGGTGGCGGCAATACTCCTGACAGCCTCAAAGCTTCCGATACTCAGGCTGGCACGGGCTCTGGCACGGTAGCAGACGTTACAAACGCCAATGATAATCTTGCTCTTGCTGGTAGCGGCACAGTATCCGAAAACGTAAAAGCCAACGATTCTGTCTCAGGGTCTTCAAATATTATCTACTCTGATTCTGCTGTCGTCGCATCCGATGACGTAGCGTTAGCATTGGCCAAAGGCGTCAGAGATGGGGCGACAGCAAATGATAGCATTAGCATGAGCTCCTCTGGGACTGTGACAAACTCTCTAAGAGCCTCTGATACTGTGACTGGCAGCACGGAGGTTACAAGCTCTGATGCCACCGCAACAAGCGACACTACCTCTGGTTCGGTAAGCGGTGTCGCCTCTAACGCTATGAAGGCCAGTGATGGGGGTTCATGCTCATCGTCAGGCTATATTCGCGTCTTTGATACTGATACAGAATTTCAGCAGATGTCGCGCTCCGGCACGATAATCTCCAGAACCGGCACCTCAGCCGTTCTAACAGTCAACGACCCTAGCGCAAGAGACACTGGGGTTAAATATCCCACCTCAACCACCAACGTGGACTACAGCAACTGCGCTAGTGGCTGGGGCTACTGGTACAACAAAAGCTACGCTCTTTCATGTGATAACACAGGCGCAAAAGCCGATACAACAAGAACTCCGTGTTATACTGATATCCTTCGATTTGGCGGCTTCAGCTTTGGTGTTCCATCAAATGCAAAGATCACAGGCATTCAAGTAGCCATTAGACGAAGGCAGAGCGGTACTGTGAACAGGGTCGACCAGCTTGTCAGAATCAACGTTGGCGGCGTTAATTCTACGAACAAAGCCAATACATCCACGTACTGGCCTCAATCCTACACTACAAAGACATACGGAGGTAATGGAGATCTCTGGGGGCTTTCCAACGTAACCCCCTCTAATATCGATACGCTTTATCTGGACCTTTCAGCAAAAGATAACTATTCTTCTGCCGGGGCAACTTTCTACGTGGACTGTGCTTACGTGAAAGTGTATTACAAGGTCGCAACAACCGGCACAGCCTCCTACACCCTCACCGGGTCCGATATTGGTGTGAAAAACAACCTTGGCACCTTGACAGTGTCATGCAACATACCAGAAGGCTCCATTTCCTACACGGTGAAGAAAAACAATACGACTGTGAAATCAGGGTCATTAGCGAGCGGAACAAACAATATAAACCTTTCAAAAATATCAGTATCATCGTCCTCAGATTCATTCAACTTCATATTCCAAATAACGAGTGGAACCTCCTCCAAACCCTCAATAGACTATATAAAGCACTACATCAGCATTTCAAGAACGTTCTAAAAAAACCTTCTGTCTAAAAAAAAAACTTTCTGGAGGGAAATGATGACGAATACGACTGAACAAAAGATAAGCGAAAAACAGCCCCTTCGCATCAAAGGGGA
>JBFXIQ010000018.1:17209-24315 GCA_050175815.1 Synergistaceae bacterium | reverse complement strand
AGTGCATATGAGACATAAACCATTGCGTTGTGCTGGAATAAGATAGGTCCTATGAATGGGATATCTCCCAGAAAGGGCATCTTTAAAGGTGCCATTCCGGAGATAGTCTCTCCGATGACACCTCTGCCGAGAAGTGCGCTTAGTCCGTAGCCTGTGAGTACCATGGCAAGTCCGCTTACTACCTGATTGCACATTAGGGTTATGCACAAAAATGCATGGATCAGTGTTATCGCGGCGCCTGCGAAAAATGAGGCCAGGATGCCAAGCCAGGGATCGCCTGTTGACTTTGTTACTGCGAAGCCGGTATAAGCACCGACGAGCATTACTCCCTCAAGGCCAAGGTTCATCACACCCGCTCTTTCAGAGACCACTTCTCCGAGTGTAGCGTAGAGTACAGGTGTTCCGCTTCTGACCGCAGAAGCCAGGATAGCTACCAGGAAATCCATCTATTTTGCCTCCTCCGCAGGGCCTGCAGAAACTCTTACTATCTTTATCCTGAATCTTGAAAGCGTCTCAGCCGCAAGGACTGAAAAAAGGATAAGCCCCTGAAGGATCTGTAGGCTTGCCATTGGAAGACCCATTACCACCTGAAGAGTATCTCCTCCTACGAGTAAAACTCCCAAAAGGAATGAGACAAGAGGGACATATATCGGTGAAAGCCTGGAAAGCCATGCCACGGTTATGCCTGTGTAGCCGTATCCCATTGTGAAGCCACGGCTCATCCTTCCATGCAGCCCTGCTATCTCTCCCATGCCTGCGAGTCCTGCTATAGCCCCTCCGATAAATGTTACCAGAATGATGTTCTTCGCTATGTCCATACCGCCGTAACGTGCGGCGCGCGGGTTTTCGCCTATAACTCTAATTTCATATCCCCATTTGCTCCTTTTCAGAACTATCTGCAGGATCACTGCTAATGCAAGCGCAATAAAAATTCCGGCGTGTATCCTTGTGCTGCCCCAGACCCAAAGCCTTGCTGCATCAGGGAAATTTGCTGTGAAGGGAAAACCCCAGCTCATCGGGTCTTTCCAGGGGCCGTAGATAAAATACTCTGAAATGTTTATGGCGACATAATTGAGCATCAGCGTTGTTATCGTCTCGTTGACGTTCCATTTTGCCTTGAGGAAGCCGGCGATCCCTCCCCAAATTCCACCGGCTATTGCGGCAGCTATAAACATTATGACGAACATGGCTGCCCAGTTATCCACAAACATAAACCTTACGGCAGCCACTGTGGCTATTGCGCCCATACAGAGCTGTCCCTCGGCTCCTATGTTCCATATCAGCATTTTGTAACAGATAAGCCCGGCAAGAGCAGTAAGCATTATCGGGATAGATTTGGTCACGATCTCGCTCAGTCCGTATATGCTTCCAAACGCCCCGTTCAGCACAGCCCAGTATGCCTCGAAAGGGTTAACGCCAAGTATGGAAAAGAGCAGACCTCCTGCGAAGAGGCCGAAAACAACGGCTGCTACAGGAATAAGAACATTGACCCATGCAGGGTTGTCAAGACGAGGTTCAAATTTTAATCGGATCATAGAGAGCTCTCCAGTCCTTGCAAAGTTGCAGTTACAACTATAAATTATATCAGATATAATAGATTGCTGAAGGGCGTGAGGCTAATGTGGAAGACAACTAAAATTGTTTTGTTTATGGTATTGGCGGCCTTTATTGCAGGACTCATGCCTACGATAATAGATTTTGCAGACAGGACCGTAATTTATTCAGTCAAGGAAGGCCTATCTCTTCACCCTCAGTTTATGGCTTATTTGTCATCCTTCCTCCATACAGCGAAAAATTATACCTGGCACATCGTTATCGCTTATGCCTTTATCATTGGAACAGTTATATTCATGGAGGGACAGAATCCTGACAGAACGATACTCTGGCTGTTGACACTTATCCTTGTTCCGGTAATAGGCGTCATCATTTACATGATAATCGGCCCCGATCTCAAAAATATGAAGAACAGAAAGCTGTTCAAACCCTCAAAAGTCCTTCTGACAGACAAGACTCCATTCACAGAGGACAAGAGGTTCCTGATCGGCCGGGCTATACATGCCACAAGCGGGGCGGACCTCACGATAAGAAACAAGGTAGATGTACTGATCAACGGTGAAGAGACATTTGACTCCATTAAAAACGAACTCCGGAAGGCGAAGAGATTCATACATATGCAGTACTACATAATAAAAGATGATGAGATCGGTCTAGAAATAAGGGACATACTTACAGAGGCAGCTTCTGCCGGGGTAAAGGTGAGAGTCCTCTATGATGCTGTCGGAAGCTGGAAACTGAAGAGGGAATATTTGGATAACCTCAAAAAAGCCGGTGTGGAGTGCCATTCATTTATGCCGGTCTCATTCCCGATGTTCCGAAGAAAGATGAATTTCCGCAACCACAGAAAAATAATCGTTATCGACGGAAAAGTGGCTTTCACCGGAGGCCTCAATATCGGTGACGAATATCTTGGGAAGGGGCACCTGGGACATTGGCGCGACACGCATGTTCGCCTGGAAGGAGAATCCGTCGGCGAACTTCACAAGATATTCCTTTATGACTGGTGCATGAGATCAGGCGAAGATCCCGGAAAGATATGTGAGAATGTTTCATGTGATGACTGCGGCGGTGCTTCAGCTCAGGATCTTTCACAATTTCCGGTCCTTCCCCTTCAGGTCGTTGCGAGCGGAATAGACAACGCATGGCATTCGATAGCGATGGGATACTTCGGCATGATCTCAAGGGCAAAGGAAAGAGTCTGGATAACAAGTCCATATTTAGTTCCGGGACCTATCCTGATGAACGCAATGACGACGGCTGCCCTCGCAGGCGTGGACATCAGGGTGATGATGCCTGCCCAAAAGGATCATTTCCTTGTTTTCTGGGGAGGCCGGGGGAACGTAGAAAATCTCCTGAGGGCAGGTGTGAAAGTCTACCAGTACAGCAAAGGATTCATACACACAAAGACGCTCCTTGCGGATGATGACATATCTTCTGTCGGAACATGCAACATGGACGTCAGAAGCCTCGAGATCAATTTTGAGGACCAGCTTTTTATATATGACAAAGGGCTTAATGCTGAATTTGCACGGCAGTTCCTTGCTGACATAAAAGATTCTGTTGAACTTGCTCTTAACGAATGGGAAAAACGGCCGGTCTGGCATAAGATACTTGAATCATTCGGCAGGCTGTACTCGGCGCAGATCTAGATGAACGACAAAGCATACGAGAAAAGATTCTCAGAACATCCGGCATTTTGGGTCATTTGCGGCGCGGCTGTACTCTTTGTCCACCTTTTCATATTTTTTAGGATCGCCGAAGCTGCGGGCGAGGGGTTGCTCAGCTTTGCCTGGCTTATCCTGAGCATATTCATGATGTTCCTTTTATTCGTATCAAGGAGGACAAAAAGGATAAGTTCAGCAAAAGGAAGAAAATGGACCGACAGATTCGGTGGGGTATGGATGCTTTTTGTGCTTTTTACGTTTTTCATAATTCTTCTGATCGATTTTGTAAAAAAAGTAACAGGTTTTCCTCTTTCATCCGGAGTCGAACTTTCCGTTTCCTTTTTTCTCAGCCTTGTTTTGCTGGGAATGGGAATAAAGCAGGCCAATACAGTTCAAAAGACCATGATAAAAGTTCCTACTTCAAAACTTCCGCAGGGCTGTGAAAGACTCAGGATAGTACAGCTGACAGACCTTCATCTCGGGCCTTTCGTAGGACTGCCGCTCCTTGCTCAGATACTCCGGAGGGTAAGGGAGGTCGACCCGGACATAGTTGTGGTGACGGGAGACCTGGCTGACGGCAAACTTACGGGACGCAGGCGTGAAATAGGGATGCTGAGGCGCATCAGGCCAAGGTACGGCATGTACGCCGTTCCCGGAAACCATGACTACTACGATGACATAGATGAAGCGGTCTTCTTCATGGAGTCCGCTGGAATGAGGGTCCTGAGGACAGAGGCTGTAGAAGCCGGAGGAATAATCATAGCAGGTGCTGATGATAGGGATCATCTTATTAAAGAACAATGGAATCTATCTCGATCAGAGACCCTGGTGCTTTCACGTGAAAGGGAGCAGAGAGAGAAATTCCTTTTGCTGCTGAGGCATCGTCCAATAGTGGAAAAGGGAACCGAAGGACACTTTGACCTGCAGCTCTCAGGGCATACCCACGGAGGTCAGCTGTTTCCTCTCATATCTTCAAGGCACAGGATACCCGGATATGGCAGGGGACTGAAAAAACTTAAATGCGGAGGATCTCTCTACGTAAGCAACGGTGCGGGATTCGTCGGTCCTCCTGTGAGGTTTTTTGCGCCTCCTGAAATAGCAGTGATAGATCTGGTGAGAGAAAATGAAAGACAGTAAGGGCCGTGATCAGGAATTGTTCGGCAGGCTGAACAACTTTCTTCCTGACGATGTTTATGACAGGATCTCTCCCCTGAAGTCGGATCTTGGCAATGAAATTGATATTACCGGACTTCCTGAAGGAGAATGGGTGGCCAGGGGAGTATACAGGATGGAACGTGAAATTCCATACGGGAGGCAATATGGTCACCGAGCACTGCAGGATCCGTCTCCCTCGGGCGAACTTCTCTCTTTTTGGGGAGGGTCACGCAGATCTGTATACCTCGATCTGGAAACAACAGGTCTTTCGGGAGCAAGGGGGGCATATGCCTTTCTGATAGGGCTGGGCTTCAATACTGAGAGCTCTTTCAAGGTAGTGCAGCTATTTATGGCAGGCCCCGCATGGGAAAAAAACTGGCTTTCATCACTTGAATCAGAACTGCCTCAGGAGGATTACGGGCTTGTAACGTATAACGGCAAGACGTTTGACCTGCCGCTCCTCAGGATAAGATACAGGCTTGCAAGGTCCGTTCCCTGCTGGGACGGGCGGCCGCACATGGACCTGCTGATGCTTGCAAGGCATTTCTACAGGGGCAGGCTCCCCTCCTGTTCACTTTCATCAATAGAGCAAAGGGTCCTGGGGATCCACAGAGGCGGTGAGGATGTACCGGGCAGGGAGATACCGGCGATCTATACACGTTATCTTTCCAGTTCAGATGCCTCTCCTTTGGGTGGTGTTTTTTACCACAATATGCTTGATGTGATCTCTATGGCTGCCCTCCAGACACATATTGGGGGTCTTGCAGAGATGAGGGGGACAACAGGCAAAGACATCCTGAGGGAAGACCCATGAAATAGACATCAAGTCCGAAAGTTCTTTGCTGTGCTGTTATAATAGTTCGGACTTACAGGTCAGCTTATTTTATAAATAAAGCCAATGATGACAAAAGGCGGGGATATACAGATGTGGAAAGGCCGTTTTTCACAGGATACAGATGAAGCAGTCCAGAAATTTACCCAGTCTCTTGATATGGACTGGAGAATGGCACTTGCTGATATAAGAGGCAGCATTGCACATGTAAGGATGCTCGGTCATACGGGACTTCTTTCAGAAGAGGAGGCCTCCGTGATAGAGAAAAACCTTTCTCTGATCGCAGATGAGGTCAGAAACGGAACTCTGGTCCCCAAGGTCTCTCTGGAGGATGTGCACATGAATATAGAATCCAGACTTATAGAACTTTGCGGTTCTACGGGGGCCAGGCTGCACATGGGACGCAGCCGCAACGATCAGGCCAACACGACTGTCCGGCTTTGGCTGCGCAAAGAGCTTCTGGATATTTGGGACGGCATGAACGATCTTATCTCGTCGCTTCTTAAAAAGGCGGAGGAACATGCAGAAATAGTAGTCCCCGGCTATACGCACCTGCAGCAGGCCCAGCCCATCTCAATGGGCCAGTTCTGGATGGCTCACGCGCATGCATTCCTGCGTGATGCCAAACGCCTGTTCGATGCGTACGATGCTGTTGATGAATCACCTCTGGGATGCGGAGCTCTGGCAGGGTCGACCCTTCCGCTTGACAGGGAGTTCACATGCAATGACCTTGGATTTTCTTCCGTAACAGGAAACAGCATGGATACGGTTGCCCATCGCGACCACTTTATGGATGTGCTCTATTTCGCAGCGGTCTTCGGGGGACATGTAAGCAGACTTTCAGAAGATCTCATCATTTATTTTTCGACTGAATTCGGATGGGTCAAGCTGCCGGATTCCTTCTGTACCGGATCGAGCATAATGCCGCAGAAAAAGAATCCCGATGTCCTTGAAATATTGAGGGGAAAGTCAGGGCAGCTCAACGGTGCGCTGATGGACCTCCTTACTATGACAAAGGGCATACCGCTTACATACAACCGTGACCTGCAGGACGACAAGCGTTCCCTGCTTAGGACCATCGATTGCCTGCACGGGATATTCTCCGTCCTCCCGGCCCTGATCAGGGAGGTCGAAGTGGACGAAGATGCTGCAAACAGAGGGTTCAGGGACGGACTGATCCTGGCGACCGATGTTGCTGAATACCTCGTTCTTCAGGGTGTGCCCTTCAGGAATGCCCACGAGAAAGTTGGCCGGATAGTAAGATACTGCATCGACAATGACAGGCCCCTTACTTCCCTGACTCTTCAGGAATGGCAGGATAATATCCCGGAGGTAAATAGCGATCTCATTCCCCTACTGTCGCCGAAAAGATCGATGGAACGGAGGAACACTCTCGGAGGCACTTCCCCTGCACAAGTCAGGATGCAGAAAGAAAATATCTCGCTCAGGCTCATGATGTTTGATAAAGAGGCAAAAGAGTTCAAAGAGAGGATCCCCGAGGGATACTGATCAAAAGAAATTATAAGGGGCCTCCCGGATCCGGGCGGCCCCTTATAATTTCTTGACCTGTGGGATTAAACTACAGGCACTGTCCAACCAAAAGGATCGGGCCTCTTGCCCCACTGGATGCCCGTGAGTTCATCATAGAGTTTCTTTGTCAGAGTTCCGGTCTTGAAGTCGTTTATGATGTACTTTTTGTTGTCGTAGGCAAGCTCGCCGATCGGAGAGATAACCGCGGCAGTACCGCAGCACCAGCATTCCTCAAGACGGCCTGTATTTATCGCATCAATAAGTTCGTCAAGGCTGATCAGACGCTCTTCGACGGGAATGTTCCAGGACTCGAGTATCTCTATCAGAGATTTTCTGGTTATACCTGCAAGAACGGACCCGAGAAGGGC
>JBFXIQ010000018.1:9356-17109 GCA_050175815.1 Synergistaceae bacterium | reverse complement strand
GCCGTTGTTTTTTCGATCCTTATCTTATCCATATCATCATCCCTTTGTCGGAAGATTTTTTTAAAGCTTTTAAGAAAGCCAGAGGTAAAAATCACCTTATATGAATATTATATAAGGTGTTTGTCACCAAGTCCAGCGTACATTAAGGCGGGCGCTGGAGTAAAAGATATCATTAGTCTATAATTGTCGACAGGTCACTTTAATGGAGGTGTTCATATGGCGTTTATGCCAGAACACATTTTTAGGGAATATGACATTAGGGGCATTGCAGAAAGCGAACTTACAGATGAATTTGTGAGGCACATAGGACACTCTTACGGCACCTGGCTCTTGACCAAAGGGGTAACGAAAGCCTCTCTTGGCGGAGACGCCCGTCTTTCAACAAAGAGGATCAAGGCAGCAGCTGCAGAAGGAATGATGAAAGCCGGGATCAACGTAACAGACATAGGGTTTGTCTCAACACCGACGTTTTACTGGAGCATGTATCGTTTCGACACAGACGGGGGCATTATGGTAACAGGAAGCCACAACCCCAAGGAGTTCAATGGTCTTAAGGTTGCATATGACAAGGCTACCCTCTGGGGAGACGACATCCAGGAGATCCTAAGGATAATTAAGGAAGACAGGATGGTCACTGCCGAAGTTCCGGGAACGCTTCGCTTCACAGATATAAACGAGGAGTATCTGGACATGCTTGTCTCAAAGATAGATCTTGGTCCCCGCAAGCCAAAGATAGTATGTGACTCAGGCAACGGGACAGCGGGGATATACGCTCCGGAATTCCTAAGAAGGGTAGGCTGTGAAGTTACCGAACTCTACAGCGAGCCGGACGGAACATTTCCCAACCACCATCCTGACCCGACGAAGAGAGAGAACCTTCCAAAGCTGATCGAGACTGTTCTGTCCGAAGGAGCCGACCTTGGGGTCGGTTTTGACGGAGACTCTGATCGAATAGGTGTAGTTGACGACAAAGGCGAGATAATATGGGGAGACAGGCTCATGGCGTTATACTGGCAGGAGATACTCCCGAAAAACCCTGGCGCTGTAGCCATTTGCGAGGTCAAGAGCTCTATGGCGCTCCCCGAAGAAGTGCTCAGGCTGGGAGGAAGGCCGATATGGTGGAATTCAGGGCACTCCCTTGTGAAGGCAAAGATGCGGGAGGAAAAGGCCCTTTTTTCAGGAGAAGTTTCGGGGCATATGTTCTTTGCGGACGAATACTACGGATATGACGACGGCTTCTATGCTGCAGGCCGTCTCTGCAGGATCCTTTCAAACAGTGATAAAAAACTGTCCGAACTTATGTCAGTGATCCCGATATATCCATCAACTATAGAAACACGATATGACTGCCCGGATGATCTGAAATTTGAAGTGGTCGACAGGGTGAAGCAGAAGGCCCTTTCGGAGGGTTTGGATACCATTACCGTCGATGGGGTCAGGATCGTATACGAGGAAGGCTGGGGCCTGGTGAGGGTCTCGAACACACAGCCGGTGCTTGTTGCAAGATGCGAAGGACGAACAAAAGATGCTTTGGAAAAGATCTGCGCGGATATGAAAAGAAGGCTGATGGAGGCGGGCAGTCCGGCTTTTGACTGGGAGTACTGAGATTTTAAAATGCCGGATCAGAATAGATACCAAGAAAATCGATATGGAGGGTGAGTCATAATGCAATGTTCAAGAGAAATTGAAGAGATGGTATGCGTTTCAAAGGGGCCTAAACATGGACCTGCTCCTATTCCCGAAGAAGGGAAATGGGTCGAGTCCAAACAGATAACAGACATTTCAGGTTTTACCCATGGTGTTGGCTGGTGCGCTCCTCAGCAGGGAGCATGCAAGCTTACGCTGAATGTTAAAGAGGGTATAATCCAGGAAGCTCTTGTTGAGACAATCGGCTGCTCAGGAATGACTCACTCTGCCGCTATGGCAGCTGAAATACTTCCCGGCAAGACCCTGCTCGAAGCCCTTAACACCGACCTCGTATGCGATGCGATTAACGTTGCCATGAGGGAGCTATTCCTACAGATAGCATATGGGAGAAGTCAGAGCGCTTTTTCTGAGGGCGGACTTACTGTTGGTGCAGGGCTTGAAGACCTCGGCAAGGGACTTCGCTCCCAGATCGGGACTATGTACGGGACTCTCCCCAAAGGTGTCAGATATCTTGAAATGGCGGAGGGTTACATCATGGAACTTGCCCTCGATGAAAACAATGAGGTAATAGGATATAAATATGTCCAGCTTGGAAAGATGATGGAAGCGATACGCAAGGGTGTCGATCCAAAAGAAGCTTTGGAAAAAAACACAGGCACTTACGGACGTTTTGCTGAAGCGGTAACTGTGATAGACCCGCGTAAAGAGTAAAGAGGGGGAGAAAATTATGGTCACATTTGAAGGCTGCGCAAGGAGAATGGGGCAGATCGAACCTTTTCTTGAGAAGATAGGACTCAATGATCTTGAAGAAGCAAGAGCTCTCTGCCTTTCCAAAGGAATAGATGTTGAGCATATAGTAAAGGGAGTTCAGGGCATTGCTTTTGATAACGCTGTTTGGGCCTACACTCTCGGTGCGGCTGCCGCACTGAAGGCAGGAGTAAGGACAGCTGCAGCGGCTGCAGAAAAGATCGGGGAGGGACTCCAGGCGTTCTGTATTCCTGGATCAGTCGCCGACCAGAGAAAAGTAGGTCTCGGACACGGAAACCTCGGGGCAATGCTTCTGCGTGAAGAGACGAAATGTTTTTGTTTCCTAGCCGGACACGAGTCATTTGCTGCAGCAGAGGGAGCTATAGGCATAGCCAAAACCGCCAACAAGGTCAGAAAAGAACCGCTGAGGGTCATTCTCAACGGACTTGGAAAAGATGCCGCGCATATAATTTCCCGCATCAACGGCTTTACCCTGGTAGAGACGAAATATGACTATTACAAGGGCGAGCTTAAAATCGTAGAGGAGCGTCCCTTCTCAACGGGAGAAAAGTCCAAAGTTCGCTGCTTCGGAGCTGACGATGTCAGCGAAGGCGCAGCCATAATGATCCATGAAGGAGTGGACGTATCGATCACGGGCAACTCGACCAACCCGACCAGGTTCCAGCATCCGGTAGCAGGAACATACAAAAAATGGACCGTAGAGAACGGAAAGAGATATTTCTCTGTGGCTTCCGGAGGAGGCACAGGAAGAACACTCCACCCCGACAACATGGCAGCGGGGCCCGCAAGCTACGGTATGACGGATACAATGGGACGCATGCACAGCGACGCCCAGTTTGCCGGCTCATCATCGGTCCCGGCCCACGTTGAGATGATGGGACTGATAGGCATGGGCAACAACCCCATGGTCGGAGCGACTGTTGCGGTAGCGGTAGCGGTAGAGGAATCTGTCTCGAAGTAAATTCTCTGTATATTTGATACATCAATGTTATCGGGGGCCGGCGGTATTTGCCGTTCCCCGATAGTTTTCAGGAGCTGATGTTATTGACTAAAAAGTAGATTTTGATGCTGATCCTTTTACTCACTCTTTCTCCGGCCACGGAAGCGAGGGGCAGGGAGATGAGGATCGCGCTTTGGAAACTTCCGCTCAATCTGCCTGCTATAGCAGCAATAGAAAACAGGACGTATGAAAAGGCGTTTGAGGGTGAATATAAAGTTGAATACATCAATTTGCCGTCAGGGCCGAAACAGGTGCAGGCGATGGCTGCCGGTGAGCTCGACATTGCTGAGGGGCTTGGAGCTGCGGCTGTGATCGTGGGAATCGCGAACGGGGTAGACATCACGATAATCGACGCTGACAGCAGGTCTCCCGAAGCATTTGCGGTGGTGGTTAAAAATTCAAAAATAAAGCGGATCTTCGATCTGAAAGGCAAAAAAGTAGCAGGACTAAGGGGATCAGTAGTTCATCAGCTTTTGATGGAACTCCTGCATAAAGAGGGGTTAACAGAAAAACGATAAATTTTTTTAATTAAGCCCCAATTTACATCTATGGAATTTAATTTTTCTTTACAAGCGAGATAATTTTAGTTATACTCTGGAAACTATATTTTGTCTGACCAGAACAGTGGATAATATTACTTTAATATGAAAGGATTGATTTATTTATGGTAAAACTAAAAAAGGAAAGCACTGCAAAGAGAGTAAGAAGAAGTCCCGAGGTCCTTATGAAGGAACTCGATGAAAAAATGAAGAAACTTGAAAGCAGGATATACAAAAAGAACAAAGAAGCGGTACACCACATAGGAACAGCAATACTTAAAAGAGCCAAATTTGATTTTTCTAATTTTTCGGATGCGGATCTTGAAGATATAGTAAACATGACACCAAAAGGAACAGAAATTATAAAAGATATCATTACAAAAGCTTCAGATCAATAACTCAACTTTTCCACCGTCTTTCCCGCATGCTTTTGATCGGGAGAATGCTGTTTCCTGTTAAGGAAACATATAAAAACACAATAGCATTCGAACCATTTCGAAAGCGTTTTGAGATCGGGAATCAAGCGACTTCAATATTTTAGAGTCACTGGTTCTCTGCTGAACAACATACAGAAAAGACGAAAAACTGAAGTTTTGAATCCACTAATAGCAAGAGGCGGGAAAGTTGAGTTAATAGAATAAGGCTAAATTACAAGTGAAGTTTAAAACTTCTGGTTCTAAGCAAGGGCAATTACGAGATCATTTACGTTCGTACCGGTAGGGCCCGTTTTCAATAATGCGCCGGATATCTCCAGTGCGTTGTACGAGTCGTTGTTTTCAAGCATCTCCATAGGGTCATGGCCGACAGACCGGATCTTTTCCCAGGTAAGTCCGTCAACTATGCCTCCGGCAGCATCGGTCGGACCGTCGTTGCCATCAGACCCTGCTGAAAGGATGACGATATTTTCGGATCCAGAGATAATTTCTGCGGCGGCGAGCGCAAGCTCCTGGCTCCTCCCGCCTTTACCGCTCCCTTTTACCTTTACGGTCGTCTCTCCTCCCCAAATGAGGCATCTTTTAGTCCTGCCTGAGCCGGGTCTGTTCATTTCTCCCTTGGTGTGTTCTGCTACCGCAGCTCCTGTAAGTCTTGCTTCTCCTTCCAGGCTCTCTGTCACGATCTTTGAGGTATAGCCTCTCTTTTCTGCAGCTTTTTTTGCTGCCCGGCATAACCCCGCAATGTTACCGGCGATCTCGAATGAGACATTGTCCAGAGATTTGGGAGTTTCTGACCTGAGAGCAGACTCAAGGTTCGTGGAGAGAGGGATTCCATACTTCATGAGAATCGACAGCGCCTCCTGTGATGAAGAAGGATCAGGTGCGGCAGGTCCCGATGCTATCATGTCAAGTTTATCCCCCAGGACATCGGAGAGTGTGATCTGGAATATTTCAGCAGGTTTGCAGTGGATCGCGAATCTTCCACCCTTTACTAAGGAAAGATGTTTCCTTGCCGTGTTTAGTTCGCTGATATCAGCTCCTCCAAACAGAAGCGCGGATGTTATATCCGAGATGGACTGCAGGGAAAGTCCCTCCGCAGGTTTTTCAAAAAGAGCTGAACCTCCTCCTGAAACCAGAAAAAGGATGGTCTGAGCCTCTCCTGCTTTCCTTGTGATCTCAAGTATCCTTTCGGTAGCTTTTAATGTGTTGCTGTCAGGGAGCGGATGTCCTGCTTCATAGATCTCTATTCCGGGAAGGGGTCCTTGCGAATGTCCGTATTTTGTAACGATGGCTCCGGAGACTATCCTTTCTTTCATCTCTTCTGAAGCCGCCTTTGCCATTTTCCAGGAAGCCTTGCCTATCCCGATCAGGATAATTTCATCCTTAAGGCGGACACGGGAAAGGGATCTTTTCACTGCTCTATCAGGGAGCATCTCAAATAATGCCTCCCTGAATATTTCAGCTGCGTCCCTTCGCATCCGCCCGATCATCTAGTTTTTACAACATCTGTTTTTTTATTTAGAGTTCTACGTCAATAATAGCTGTGACCCCGACTCCCTGTACGCGTTTGAACTGCTTCAGCGGGTTTTCGGAGTCGATCGGTATCAGCGCCTGCGCCCTTATCCTGTTGAACTCGCCTTCCAGCTGTCCAACAGCTTTTACACGGTCAATTACGGCTTTTGTAGCTCCGCCGACCTGTGCCGCCCCGATCCTTGTCCCGTTTCCAATTGATACGATCGGTACCACCTTGGTATATCCGTCAAACTTTACCCCTTTGTTGAAGGTCAGAGTATTTATGAAGTCATTCAGCTGGGGGCCGATGGCCTTAACCAGGGCACCCCCTCCAAATATGAGCGCCCCCTCCTTCAGAATGTCTCCAATGCTAGCATAAGCCAGTGGGGCTGCGAAAAACATTGAGCAAACGATAAGCATTGCTGCTACAGTCTTTTTGATCTTCAAAATAAGCACCTTCCTTTCATGATGAGCAAATGTTAAGTGTTTAGAGTGCTTTATGCATCAGCCTTTTAAAGGATTAATGCATCATAACAGGTATAAATATCATATCTCCGCCATGAATGTCCGTAAGGTGTTCCTCCATCAGTTCGGCCGCCGCCGTTGGATCTCCCTCTTTTATAGCTTCAAGGACCATCATGTTGATCAGATCCTTATCATGTAAGCGCACTTTATAGACACCTCCGAAAACATAGGACATAATTTTGTTGACGGGCCGCTCATCAACTCTGAGCAGCAGCCGGATGGATTATATGGAATTTTTACGGAGAACGCAATATTACGCATTGCGTGGCGATTGGCGTCTTTTACCCCATTGTTAGCCCTTTTACCTGTTTATATTCTTACAAAGATAAAGAGAAGGAGATGCCCTCGCATTCCTTCCCTTTATTGACTCTTATTTTCAGGAAGAGTCCGTCAGTATTTTTTATATTACCAGTTTTTGGCTTGGATCTCAAAATATGCCTGCGGGTGATTGCAGACAGGGCATTTTTGGGGAGCTTCTTTGCATTCGAATATCGCTCCGCAGTTGCGGCACTTCCAGAAGACTTTTCCGTCTTTCAGGAATACGAGTCCGTCTTCAAGGTTCTTCGCGAAATCCTTATAACGTTTTTCATGTTCGGCTTCTACTTTGGCTATATTACTGAACATCTCAGCAAGTTCCTTGAAGCCCTCTTCTTCTGCTTCCTTTGCCATTCTGGGATACATGTCGTTCCACTCGTAATTCTCGCCATCAGCCGCTGCTTTAAGGTTATCAGCGGTGCACCCTATTCCAGAAAGAGCCTTGAAGTGGAGCTTTGCATGCTCCTTTTCGTTGTCAGCTGTCTCGAGGAAGATGGCCGCTATCTGCTCATATCCTTCCTTTTTCGCAACTGATGCAAAATAGGTGTATTTATTGCGTGCCATCGATTCACCTGCAAAAGCTTCCCACAGGTTCTTTTCCGTCTTGCTTCCCTTAAGTTCCATTTATAATGCCTCCATACTCTCATAATTTTTACTGCCATTAATATTTTATAACTATTACACTTAATGTCAAAATATGTAAGCTATTTTGCCGAGAAGTCACTTGAAGGGTGAAAGTTATGAATGTATACTCTTAAAACCGTTCAAAAAATTACCCAATTTGAAAGCAATAAACGGACTATTTGTAGAAACCGTTGATGTTATTGGTAAATTTTCAGTATCAGCCAAGGAGGGAACAATATGGACAGGATCCATTCGCCTCAGTCGGAGGTGACGATTTGTTTTTGCGCCGCGGCAGGCCTGGGCCTTCAGACAGCTGAAGACCTGGCCAGGCACATGTTATCAAAAGCCGGTTATTATGTATTCTCCACCAGAGAATACATGTCAAGGGT
>JBFXIQ010000018.1:0-9256 GCA_050175815.1 Synergistaceae bacterium | reverse complement strand
GAGGATGAGATATCAGCGATAAACATGGTGGTAGGAGCCGCCTATGCAGGAGCCAGAGCGATGGCTACTACTTCAGGCGGCGGATTTGTTCTTATGTGCGAGGGGATCAGCCTGGCAGGAATAACCGAGACACCCGTAGTCGTTCACCTTGCCCAAAGGCCGGGTCCTGCCACGGGACTTGCTACGAGGACGGAACAGGCAGACCTCGAACTTGCACTTTATGCGGGACATGGAGAGTTTCCAAAAGCACTTTACGCGCCTGTGAACGTTGAAAGCGCTTTCAGGATGGCAGCCCAGGCGTTTAACACCGCTCACAAATACCAGGTACAGTCGATAATACTGACAGATCAGTATCTCCTTGACAGCGGGTATGACATAAAGAGGCCCGACCCTTCGTCCGTTCCTGCCCCCATACATCCGGTCAAGACAGAGAAAGATTACAAAAGATACGTTTTCCCAAAGAAGGGTGAATATGTTTCCCCCTTCGGGGTCCCGGGATATGGAGAAGGATTTGTCTCCTTCGACAGCCATGAGCATACCGAAGATGCCCATATAACTGAGGACAGGTCACTGAGGAAGGCCATGGTGGAAAAGAGGCTAAAAAAACTTGAGGCCCTGGCAGCAGAAGCCGTCCCGCCTATCGTTATAGGCCCTGAAAAGTATGACACTGCAGTCATCTGCTGGGGATCGGTATTCGAACCGGTTAAGGAAGCAATGGAGATAATTGGCAGCAAAAATGCGGCGCTTGTAGCATGTGAGCAGGTCTATCCTCTTTCGGAAGAATTCCGGAAGATCATTTCCTCGCCCTGCAGGAAGATATTCGTTGAGGGAAATGCAACAGCTCAGTTTTCAAGGGTGGTACGCTCCCTTACCGGTACAGGCGCGGATGAAACGATACTTAAATACAACGGGTTCCAGTTCACCGTTGAAGAGCTGGTCGAGGAACTGGACAAGCTCCTCGGCGTCAGACCATAGGGAAAGGGGACTGCTGACAATGATCGAGACAGCATTTGATTACAAAGGCGAGATATCATGGTGCCCGGGATGCGGGGATTATAAGATACTTGAGTCCCTGAAGATGGCGCTGAATGAACTTGGACTTGATCCAAAAGAGGTTGTGCTCGCGTCCGGAATCGGACAGGCGGCAAAGATGCCCCATTACCTTAAATGCCACTGCGTCAACGGGCTTCACGGCAGATCTCTTCCCCTTGCAGCAGGCATAAAGGCCTCCGACAGAAGCCTCACGGTCATAGCTGTCGGAGGAGACGGCGACATGTACGGAGAGGGTGGAAACCACTTCATGCATGCGATAAGAAGAAACCCCGACATAACCAATATTGTCTGCAATAACATGATATATGGGCTCACAAAAGGTCAAGGGTCGCCGACAACTGCGATAGGAATGAAGACTTCTACTCAGCCCTTCGGAGTGACAAGCAAACCTCTGAATCCGCTTTTGCTGGCCCTTTCCTGCGGTGCAACTTTTGTTGCCCGTGCTTCGGCTGCTGATGCAGAGAAGACAAAGGACATCATAGTAAAGGCAATAAAGCACAAGGGCTATGCTCTTGTAGATATATTCCAGCCATGTGTCTCATTCAACAAAGTCAACACCTGGCAGTGGCTCTCTAAGAGCACAAAGTGGCTTGACGAAGAGAGAGACGCCTCAGACAAGCTTGAGGCGATGAGGCTTTCAATGGAGACAGACCCCTACCCGCTCGGGATAATATACAGAAGCGAACACGAAAAGACTTTCGAAGAGAACCAGGCCCCCTATGAAACCGGCGACGATACCCCTCTGTACGCGAGGATGCCCGCTATTGGGAACATTAGGAAGCTCCTTGACTGACCTCAGGCGTTAATGCAGCAAGTGAGAGGGCCGGGCGAAAACGCACGGCCCTCTCACTTGAATGATCCTACGAAATCATTGAGAGGAAGTAGGAATGGACTGTAAGGTCATCTGTTACCTCGGGATGGAAAGAAGTAACAAGCATATTTGCCTCTCTGGCGGCAGTTATAGCGCCATTTTCAGAGGAGAGTACCACGACATCCTTTCCCACGGATGAGATGTAGGGGGCCCTTATAAAATACATCGGGATATCTCCCATACCTCCAAAATCGCCCCTTGTCATAAAACTCCCCATCTGTCTTCCATAGGCATTCCGTTTCACTGTGATATCCATTACTGCAAAGTGTCTTCTGTTGTCATTCTCTATTCTTTTAGCCAATAGCACCATGCCGGCGCATGTGCCATAAACAGGGAGTCCTCCTTTGATCATTGGCAGGATCAAATCGAAAAGCCCTGATTCGCGAAGCAGTTTTCCCTGAGCGGTGCTTTCTCCTCCCGGGAAAACAAGCCCGTCGACCTTTGTGGAAAGATCTGAGGCAGACCGTATCTCCTTAACTGATACTCCAAGTTTGCGAAGGGCTGAACAGTGTTCCTCAAAAGCTCCCTGAACAGCCACTACCCCTACGGTTAAGGATCTGTCCATTCTTATTTTCCGCGTTCCGCCATCAATACGGCTATCTCACTTTCATTGATGCCGACCATTGCCTCGCCAAGGTCTTCTGATACCTCCGCAAGGATCTTGGGGTCCATATAGTTTGTGACTGCTTTGACTATTGCAGCCGCACGCTTTTTCGGATCACCGGACTTAAATATTCCGCTCCCGACGAAAACGCCCTCAGCTCCAAGCTGCATCATAAGGGAAGCATCTGCGGGAGTTGCTACTCCTCCAGCCGCAAAGTTAACGACAGGAAGCCTGCCCTCTTCATGTACCGACAGAAGAAGTTCGTACGGCACCTGGAGATCTTTTGCAGCCTCAAAGATCTCATCTTTTCTCATTGACCTGACTCTTGATATCTCTGCATTCATAGCTCTCAGGTGGCGAACCGCCTGGATAACATCACCGGTGCCGGGTTCGCCCTTTGTCCTTATCATGGTCGCTCCCTCGCCGATCCGGCGTAGAGCCTCCCCAAGGTTCCTCGCTCCGCACACGAAAGGCACTTTGAACATCGTCTTGTCGATGTGGTAAATATCATCTGCAGGACTTAGGACTTCGCTCTCGTCGATGTAGTCGATCTCGATTGCTTCAAGGATCTGGGCTTCGACGAAGTGGCCTATGCGGCACTTTGCCATTACAGGTATGGATACGGCGGCCTGGATGTTCTTTATCATCTTAGGATCGCTCATCCTTGATATCCCGCCCGCCTGTCTGATATCGGCAGGTATCCTTTCAAGGGCCATAACAGCGCAGGCGCCTGCCTCCTCTGCTATGCGGGCCTGATCGGGCGTAGTCACGTCCATTATCACTCCGCCCTTGAGCATCTTTGCGAGATCTCTATTTAGTTTCACCTGTTCACTGATGATCATTTTGATCATTCCTCCTTGTAGTTTGGTAAAAAGCGTATTATATTTATAAATGTCAATTGTCATTTCTACAATGGACAGATTCTGGTATTTTAAACATGACAGATAGGAGTGTGTACAGTGATATATAATTTCATCATAATTGACCCTGATTCTGATGCTCCCTTATGGATGCAGATATATCGGGGAATGGCAGAAGCGCTTGATAGGCAGATGATAGAGTCTTCAGAAAGGCTTCCTTCGATCCGCGACTTGTCGGAGGGTTTGGGAATAAGCCGTTCTCCTGTGGAAAACGCCTACATACATCTTCAGATGGATGGTTTTATCGAAAGCAGGCCAAAAAGCGGATATTTTGCACTTAAAAGGCCCAAGGAGTCAAAGGGGGCACCGCCCATAAAACCGGATGGATCAAAATTTCCTGTTATCTACGACCTTAGCAGCACCGGAATAGACTCAAAAACAGCCGATATACCGGTTTGGAGAAAACATCTGCGTGCTGCCCTGAACATGCAGGACAAGATAATCTCCGGGGGAGATCCCCAGGGTGAGGTCGAGCTGAGGGATGCCCTGGTCAGATACTGCTTCGAGGCACGCAAAGTAAAGGCCTCGGCAGACCGTATCTTAATATCTTCAGGAACGCAGCAGCTGCTTACAGAACTGTGCAGGATGATAGGAAAGATCGGGACTGTCGCTATAGAGCGCCCCGGATACGCTCAGGGGGAGCGTATTTTTCGTGATTTTGGCTGGAAGGTCGACTACATAGGCAATGCCGGTGAGTTGCCCGGGAAAGAACTGAGCGGGCAAAAGTATGGTCTCTTTGCTGACATTACATCCAACAGACCGCAAATATCCCTCTCAAAAATATCAAGAAGACGAAAAGACCTGGTGGGCTGGGCCGAGGAAAATGATTCATACATACTTGAGGATGACTATAACGGAGAACTGCGTTACCTTTCACGTTCAGTGCCATCTTTGCAGGGAACCTGCCCGGAGAGAGTCATATACATAGGCAGTTTCTCCAGGCTTCTTCTTCCTTCCGTTCGTATAGCCTACATGGTCGTTCCCCATGATCTTGCGGAGACTGCCAGGATAAAAAGCTCGCTTTATGATCAGACATCCAGCAAGATAGAGCAGCTTGCCCTCGCAGAGTACATTAGGGATGGACATCTGGAACGCCATATCAGGAGGAGCAGAAAGACGTATCAGGTAAAAAGCAAAGAGATGCTCAGGGCGCTTAGCGAGGTTTTTAATGATAAGGCAGAGTACAGGCTTCTGGAAACGTCACTCTGCGCAGCAGTGACGATAAAAACGGTTGAAGACGAAGGGATCCTTTTGGGATCAGCCTTATCAAAAGGGATAATAGTAGATCAGCTCTTTTGTCCCTCGGAAGGGCATTACACGGCGAATCTTTCTTTTGCGGGGATCCCTCTGGAAAAGATCAGGCCTGCGATCATGGCACTTGGTTCAGCCTGGCATCAATATATCAGGTGAGCTGCTTGCCTTTGGCGTCTATCTCATCGTATCTTTTTCTTATTGCAGGGACAGCCTCCACTGTAATTACACCGGCAAGGATCATGGCTGAAGCCATAAATATCCTGAAGGTCATGGGTTCTCCAATGAATATCACTCCTGCGACAGAGCCGAAGACTCCGGAAGTGGAAAGCAGAATAGCAACATGTGTGGCATTCGTATACTTTTGAGCCAAAGTTTGTATGACAAGAGTCAGTGCGAAGCCAATAGTGCCTGTGTGTATCAGCGCTAGCCATGCCTTAGGAGGGATATCTGAGGGAAAGGGCTCGAATATCGCTGCGGCAGCCAGAGCGAGGAGCATTCCCCCAAAAGCCTGCCAGCACGTCAGTGCGTATGGGTCAACCCCTTTGACGTACTTCTGGACAAGGAGTATGTATATCGTAACAAAAACGCATGAAGCAAAGCTAAGCAGGTCGCCAAGATTGACAGAAAGGTCAACGTTAAGCATAAGACCGACCATACCGGCCGTACATAAGAGTACCGACAGCACTACATGGCAGCCGGGGAATTTCTTTGTGATGATCCAAACGGAGAGCGGGACAAGCACCACGGACATTGAAATTATGAAGGACTGGTTGCCTGCCGTTGTGTAAAGGAGGCCAATCGCACCGCATAGGTATGCGCATATGAAAACCATCCCTACGAGCGTACTCTTAAGTCGTGTATTCTTGGGAAGGAGAAATGCTTTTTTCCCGAAAAAGAGCATGACCGTTATCCAGGCAATTGCGAAACGGAGCCCGCAGAACCAAAGAGGGGTTATCCCGTCAAGTGCGTCCCTTATTACGACATTTGTTGTTCCCCAAATTAAGGCGACAAATAGTATGCCCAGATCGCCGAGCAGCATATAAAACCGGTTCCTGTCCACGAAATGCCTCCTAACCGATACACACGGCACTTATTCTAAACCTATACTGGAAAAAAGCCATAGGATAAAAGTCCGGTCCGGCTGGTTTACGGCCTGCTTTTTAAAGAGAGAGTCCCTTCGTTGAAATAACAGAGGATCTCATCTGAATCGATAAGAGGTGAGAGGATCGCAGCCACAGTACTCTGTACCAGGACATACTGAGACAGATTCATGTCAAGCCCATGCCTTTGAGCGAGCTTCCCGACTATTCCATCTCTTGTAGAAGGCTCTGAACATATTTCAAGTATCTCATCCCTAAGGGCGTTCAGACATCTTCTGTTGGCGTCTACTGCAGGAACTATGTCTTTGCATATGTCGCCGTGTGAAGGGACAAAAAAGTCCGCTTTGAAGCTATCGAGCATGTCAAATGTCTCCATGGCCCTGCAGTAGTCCGCGGTGAAGGGTATCCCGTATTTGTTCAGTATTCGCTCGGATATGACCGAATCTGCAGTAAAGAGAACACCGTCAGGCGTCAAAACGCCGATCTGCCCGTGTGCATGTCCCGGAAGAGGAACTATCCCAAGCGCCCATCCATCTATGACGGTATCAGGTTTCAGCAGAAGGGTCACATTTGATGGCTCTGCCTGAAGGAATTTATTGAATATTGCCTTTGGAGCTCTCCCTGACCACAGGATCTCTGGTTCCATCTCCGGCATATCGATGAATGGGGCTTCCTTGGCAGAAGCTGCGATCCCGCATCCCGTCCTCTTTTGTATAAAGGCATTGCCGCCGACATGGTCAGCGTGAAAATGGGTGTTTATTATAAGTTTTATCTTCCAGTTTTTTTCTTCTGCAAGCCGGAGGATCTTCCTGCCCGACGAAGAGTCGTTTCCGCTGTCTATAAGCACGGCCTCTCCGTTGATCACGTATGCCCCGATGTTGACCGGGCCGCACGCAACCCATGTGTTCCCTTTTATGTTGATAAATTCCATCATCGCTCACCTCAGCGTTAATTATAAATCATAAATGAGGACATATTATTCAAGGAGGTTTGGATATCTTAAAAGGGCGGGCCTAACGCCCCGCCCTTTTAAAGAATTCCTGTTTTATGACTAGACTACGTTTGGCTCGACTATGCGTTCTCCGCGCTCGAACCGGCGGTAATCCATTATCGACGGGTCGATCGGAGGTGTTGCGCCGTTCAGAAGTGCTGTCATTATCTGGCCGGCCACAGGTCCAAGCATGAAGCCGTGTCCCGAGAAGCCTGTCGCATGCCAGAAGCCCTTGACATCTGTCTCACCAAGGATAGGAGCCGCGTCGGGGGTCATGTCGTAATATCCCGCCCACTGGCGCACTACACGAATATCCTTTGCCCTTGGAAGCATCTTGATTATCGTCTTTGCGATGCTTGCAACTGAGTGAGCCGTCGATGTGTATCCAAGCAGGGGCTCATGTGCGGGGCTTTCTCCTGCAATGATCGATCCGTGGGGACGCTGCTGGATATAATAGTTGCCGCTGAAGCTCATAAGCATCGGGGGACACACGCCGGGATCAACGGGTTCAGTGATGAGGATCTCGTGACGCTCTGCCCAGTTGGGGAGCTTGATGTTCGCCATCTTGGCGATGTCCTGTGCCCAAGCTCCTGCACAGTTTATCACCTCACCGCACTCGATGGTGCCGCGGTTTGTCTCTACCGCTTTGATATTTCCCGATTCGACCTTAAGACCCGTTACTTCTGTAAACTTATAAATTTTTGCTCCAAGACGTTTTGCTGCTTCCTGGAATGCGAAAGTTGTGAGGAATGGGTCAGCGTGACCGTCTCTTGCGTGGAAGGTGAATCCGAGTGCGTCGTCTACTGCCACGCCGGGGCATATTTCCTGAGCTCTTTTAACGTCAGTGAATATTTCAGTTTTGATGCCGAGGCTGTGCTGAAGTTCTACGTTCTTTTTGAACTGGGCCCATTCCTTGTCTTTGTATGCAACAAGAAGGTATCCGCCCTGATTGAGTCCTGTGGGAAGGCCTAGCTCTTCATCAAGCTGCTCGAATGTGTCGAGGCATGCGAGGGCCATACGGCAGTTGAGTTCAAGTCCCCACTGTGCACGTATACCGGCTCCGCAGCGGCCCGTTGAACCTGAGCATACGGTGTTTTTCTCTATCAGGACGACGTTCTTTCTTCCAGATTTTGCAAGGTAATAGGCAGTAGCTGTTCCGACTACTCCTCCGCCAATTATTACTACATCAGCTGTTTTCGGAAAATCCATCATACGCACCTCCTACTCATCCTCGGCAAGAAGGCCGAGTTTAATTGGTTTCACCGGAGGCCTGATGGTTCCGGGATCAAGTTCTGATATCGGTTTGCCTGTCGCCTTTGAGAGTTCGCGAAGGATTATGTCGCGGCAGCCTCTGCCCTGGCAGGGTCCCATGCCTACGCGAAGTTCTCTTTTGAGTTCGTCAAAGGTGTCGTATCCGCGCGCGATCCATTCACGGATCTGGTCGATCTCTATCTCTTCACAGCGACAGATGATGTTCTTTTTCTCTGTCATGGTTAGCACACCACCTTGATGGCGCGGATCTCTCCGACCAGTTTTTTAGGAATTACAACGCTTACGACTGTCGTCTGGTCTTTAAGCGGTTCTGTTACCGCGTAGACCTCTCCCTCGGATACTTCTTCCCCGACCCTGTTCAGGCATTTTACTTTCTGACCCTTTACAGGTTTCGGCTCAAGTTCGTACGGAAGTTTGATGACTGCTTCGTCCGCACTGTAGGTAAGGTCCACCACAAAGCAGGCAAGTCCCGGGCATTTCGCTACGCAGAGTCCGCAGCCCGTGCATTTCTCGTAGTCTATTGCGGGTACGTCGTTGATGTCCACGAACGGCTTGACCGCTCCGGTAGGACAGCTTGTCGCACAGGGGTTGCAGGGGATGCGCTGCGGACATTCTATTACTACATATCCGCCCTTTTTATTCTCCCACGCTTCCTGCGGGGGAAGGATGGCCCCGGGCCTGTTCTCTACAAGTACGCCGCTGCAGAATAGTTTCTCTTTGTCATTGCTGTTGCATGTGCAGCCCATCTTTATGCCTCCCATCCGTCAACAAGTACCTGACAGATCCCGCCGCGGATCTTTTCTCCGACTTCGCCTGCGCGAAGGTGGTCCAGTCTTGTCCAGTATTCTTTGAATGATCCTTCCTTAACTTTGCAGCCAAGGGCCTTCGCCGCACTGTATCCGGCTATCCTGCCCTCTACCATGGCCGCTGATGCCTCTTCTATGCCTGATGCGTCTCCCGCTACCCAGATGTCCGGGTTGCTGGTCCGCATTGTGTTGTCCCTGAAAGGTACATGTCCGCAGAGCTGCGGGCAGTACTGCATCTTAGCGCCGGCCTGCCAGAAGAGTTCCGTGGTCGGTGTGAGTCCTACTGCCATGCAGATAACGTCGCAGTCGATCTTCATCGGTTCCCCTATAAGCTGGAATTTGTCGTCAAGTTCCTGGATGACGGCTCCTTCTATGACTTTGTCGC
>JBFXIQ010000017.1:0-25833 GCA_050175815.1 Synergistaceae bacterium | reverse complement strand
ATAATAGTTATTTTCCTGGCTTCCTGCTTGCTCATTTTAATTTTCATCCTCTCATTTTATCTTTATTAGGAGGGGATGACATTTTCCCTGACGAGTTACACCATGACAATATCGCTGATCAACAACAGGTCCCACTGCAGGTCTTGCATTATTCGGGAAAGTAAGATAAAATCTTTAACTGTTACGGGGAACAAACCGGCTAAAAGTCGTAAAACATACTTCAGGTTTACATCACCCGGTTTTCGTAGCAAAGTGGCGGCAAGGATCATCACTGGAGTTTAACTGCTGTTTAACTGTTTATAGGACACCTCGCACGGGTCACAAAACTAGTGCCAGGCTGTATTCAGCGAGTAAACTTCAA
Organism: Synergistaceae bacterium; assembly: GCA_050175815.1. Classification (GTDB taxonomy): domain Bacteria; phylum Synergistota; class Synergistia; order Synergistales; family Synergistaceae; genus Caenicola. The sequence goes on along the minus strand of JBFXIQ010000017.1, from coordinate 25,472 downwards.
TACCTGTCCCCGCAACCAAACTAAAACATTCAGGGAGATGAACCCTGGTTATGACCGGATCGGCAGAAAATGCCGATCTGGTTTTTTTACTTTTTTCTTTCTGTCAACATTCCTTCAAGCCCTGACTGTAACGTAAGCGTAAAATATCCCGGACCTGGATAACATCCAGAAATCCGGGATATTTTACGCTTACGATTTTAATGATAATTACTATTGATTTACTTAGGCCATAATACCTTGTTTTGGTTGAAATTACTTATACAATCAAGAATTATAATGTTACACACGTGTCCAAGATAGGAAAATGAAATAGAAAAGCCTCCGTTATTGGGATATCATTAGGAATTTGAGCTATCTTGGACAGCAGTGATTTGCAATGTAATTTTATAAAGGGAAGGTGCCTAATGAAGCTCAATTACCGGTTAATCAAAACATATTTAACTGTTGTTTGTGCAGCGGTATTTACTGTAGGACTTATAACCGCCAGAGCAGATTGTGCTGAAATACTTACTCTTGAAAAACTGTTGGCTCTTTCACGTGAAGCCAATCCTCTCATTCTCGCTGCCAATGCTCGTGTACGTCAGCAAGAGGGACGTCTGGTAAAGACACGTTCAGACCAGATGCCTCAGATCTACGGATCGTTTGGCTATGAAAAGCTGAACAATGCGCCTTATGTCCCTGCTTTTGCTAATAACGGAATAACTCAGATAGGTATAGTGCCCATGGGATACGAAGAAACATACCGAGTAGCGCTGAAACTGACCCAGGTACTTTACAGCGGCGGGACACTTCCAGCTCGCACAAAAGCAGAAAAACTGCTTGTTACTGCCAGAACAACAGAGCTGGATCGTACTGTCCAGCAGGTTGGAAATGGAGTCCGAAGAGCCTTTTACGAGCTCCAAAAATCGATTTCCGGCGCTCAGGTTGCGGCGGAAGCCCTGAACCTTGCCAAGGAACATCTTAGGCAGGTTGAGATTTTTTACCGCACAGGTGCGGTTGCCAAGAACGAGGTTTTAAGGGTTCAGGTATCAGTTTCTTCGTCCAAACTTGACTTAATTAGGGCAGAAAGCAAGGTCAAGGTGGCTTGGAAGCAGCTTGAAAGAATAACAGGGCAGTCACTGGAGGAAAGATACACTGTTGGTGCAGGAGATTTCAATCTGGAGAGCTTTAACGTGCCTGAAGATCCTCTGATGAGAGCTTTGGACATGAGACCGGAACTGAAAGGGCTTGATGCGACCAGAAATGCCGCACTCCAGACAGTTAAGGCAGTCAAGGGACAGATGATGCCGCAGGTCAAACTTTCTGCACAGGCCCTTGTTGCTGATGATGAGATATTCCCTTCAGAAGAGGACGAATGGAGAATAGGGATTTTTACTGAGCTCAGGCTGGTCGATTCAGGCAAGGTACATGGACAGATCGTGGAGGCACAGGCAGCAGCTGAAGAACTATTATATCGAATTGAAGATTTGAAGCGCGAGATTGGGCTTGATGTTTCAAAGGCCAGTGTAAACCTTGATTCAGCTATCCAGATGGTCAAAGTTGCGGAAGATTCCGTAGCTCAGTCCGAGGAGGACTACCGTATAGCCATGAAGCGTTACCAGAATCAGATGGGCACAAACATTGACGTGCTGGATGCCCGGCTTGCTATGACAGATACGAGAAACGCAAGGACAAATGCGGTTGCGGAAGCCAGGACGGCCTATGCTGACCTGCTTTATGCCATGGGTGAATTTTAAGAATACTTTTAAATTTTCACTGCTGAGGGGAGAACAACAATAAATGCCTAAGCCTGAATTACTAAACGTAATACAGCCAAAAGGGAAAAGAAAGATCTTTATCCGCGTTGCTATTGTAGCTGTTGCGCTGGCAGCAGCAGTGGCGGGCTGGATGATCCTGAAGCCCTCAAATAATCATGAAGGATTTATCAGCGGCAATGGACGCATTGAGGCAACTGAGATCAACATAGCGACAAAACTCGGAGGACGAGTGGTAGAGATCATGGCAAACGAAGGTGATTTCGTAAAAAGCGGGCAGCTGTTATCAAAGATGCAGGTCGAGGTGCTAGAGGCACAGCGCAATGAAGCTATAGCGCAGAAGGCGCAAGCTATAGCTGCGGTTGTCGGAGGCGAAGCCCAGGTTGCCGTGCGAAAAAGTGACGTTGCTACGGCAGAGGCTGTTGTCAGACAGCGCAAAAGCGAACTGGACGGAGTTAAGAAACGTTATGTACGTTCTAAAGCTCTGATGGATGAACATGTAATATCGGTACAGGAATTCGACAATATAACCTCAGAATTTGAGGGCCAAAAGGCTCAGCTTGTTTCTGCCCAGTCCCAGGTCATAGCTGCCAGGGCAGCGGTAAATGCAGCAGAGGCACAGGTCGTTAACGCCAGATCCGGTGTTACTGCCGCACAGGCAACAGTTGCACGTATAGAGGCTGATATAGAAGACTGCCATTTGAAGGCTCCGCGTGATGGCCGCATACAATACCGCATCGCCCAGCCCGGAGAAGTGCTGCCGGCAGGAGGGACCGTACTCAGCCTGGTTGACCTCAGTGATGTATATATGACCTTTTTCCTTCCTGAGACAGTGGCAGGTCAGGTCGCACTTGGGAGCGATGTCCGAATAATACTTGATGCGGCACCAGATAAAGTCATACCTGCTCAGGTTTCCTTTGTCGCAAGTGTGGCACAGTTCACCCCAAAAACGGTAGAGACTGCCAGTGAAAGGCAGAAGCTGATGTTCAGAGTCAAAGCAAGAATTTCTCCTGAATTACTGAATAAACACTTAATAATGGTAAAAACCGGACTTCCGGGTGTGGCGTGGATCAAATTAAATTCTGAGGATGAATGGCCGGCAGATCTTGAGATCAAGGTGAAAGAATGATCCCAGAGCTGAAGGCCTCTCCCACTGTTGCGACCCTGACTGATATTTCGCAGAGTTACGGAAAAAAACTTGCGCTGGATAATGTTTCATTAAACATTCCGGCAGGCTGCATGGTTGGACTGATAGGACCTGACGGGGTAGGCAAGTCCACGATGCTGTCGCTTATTTCGGGCGCGAGGGCAATTCAGCAGGGGCAGATAATTGTGCTGGAAGGCGATATGGCAAGCAAGCGTCATCGTGATAACGTCTGTAACCGAATTGCGTACATGCCGCAGGGACTCGGAAAAAACCTTGCTCCAACCTTGTCTGTCGAGGAAAATCTTCAGTTTTTTGGCAGGCTATTTGGTCATGGCGCAGATGAACGCCGCCGCCGCATAGATGAATTGTGCCGAAGCACCGGTCTGACGGACTTTATGGATCGTCCGGCAGGTAAGTTGTCCGGTGGGATGAAGCAGAAGCTCGGACTTTGCTGTGCGCTGATACATGATCCCGACCTTCTTATTCTGGATGAACCGACTACCGGTGTCGATCCCCTTGCACGTTCGCAGTTCTGGGATCTTATAAACCGCATACGGGGCGACAGTCACGGAATGAGTGTAATCGTTGCAACTGCATATATGGACGAGGCCCAGTGCTTCGACTGGCTTATTGCTATGGATTCCGGGAAAATCCTGGCAACAGGGACGCCTGACGAACTTCTTGAGCGAACTAAATCCCGTTCGCTGGACGAAGCTTTCATTGCCCTGCTCCCCGAGGAAAAACGCAAAGGCTACAGTGAGATCGTCATTCCGCCTTTTGTCATGGACGAAAATTCTGAAACTGCCATTGACGCAGTCGATCTCACAATGCGCTTCGGCAAGTTTGTCGCTGTTGACCACGTAAGCCTGCAGATCACCCGCGGCGAAATATTCGGGTTCCTCGGCTCAAACGGTTGCGGCAAAACGACCACTATGAAAATGCTCACTGGATTGCTGCAGCCTTCAGAAGGTCAAGCCTCTCTTTTTGGACATAAAGTCAGCGCGAAAAACATTGACACTCGTCGCCGCGTAGGCTACATGTCCCAGCTCTTTTCCCTATATACGGAACTATCCGTTCTCCAGAATCTCATCCTGCATGCACGACTTTTTAAAGTTCAGGAAGAAAAGATCCCCGATCGTGTAGACGAAATGGTACAACGCTTTGGTCTGGGAGAAGTTCTGGATGTCATGCCGGATAATCTGCCGCTGGGAATCCGCCAGCGTCTTTCACTTGCTGTGGCAATGGTGCATAAACCCGAACTGCTTATTCTTGACGAACCTACCTCAGGAGTCGATCCGATCGCACGCGACACTATGTGGCAATTAATGATAGACCTTTCAAGAAACGACCATGTCACGATATTTGTCTCCACACATTTTATGAATGAAGCGGAACGCTGTGACCGGATATCCCTCATGCACTCGGGAAAGGTCCTTGTCACCGACGTACCGGCTAACCTCGTACGGAAGAGAAGTGCTGGAACTCTGGAAGAGGCTTTTATTAGTTACCTGAAAGAAGCTGCTTCAGATGACGGGGTTGTTCTTTCTGCCTCTGTCACAAAAAGGGAACGGGCAAAAATTCCTGATCAGAAAGACAGCAGCACGGGCTATAAAAGATGGTTTAACTGGAAGCGTGCATGGAGTTACTGTCTGCGCGAATCACTTGAAATAATGCGTGATCCTGTACGTGGAGTAATGGCGCTGTTTGGAACTATTATCCTAATGTTTGTCATCGGATATGGCATAAGCCTGGATGTAGAAAACTTAACTTACTCTGTTCTTGATCGTGACCAGACGGTGCTGAGCCAGAATTATGCACTTAACCTTTCGGGATCACGATACTTCATAGAGTCTCCCCAAATCGCAAATTATGAGGAACTGGAACGACGCATGAGATCAGGAGAACTCAATATGGCCATTGAAATACCTCCTAATTTTTCCCGCGATGTAAAACATGGGAAAAATGTACAGATAGGGGTCTGGGTGGATGGAGCCATGCCGATGCGTGCAGAGACAGTAGGAGGTTATGTACAGGGCATGCACCAGAATTGGCTGGAAGAGGCGGCTATGAGACAGCCTCTGCAGACAGCAGGAGGGAATTCAGCAGTGATCGAAACCCGGTTTCGCTACAATCCCGACGTAAAGAGCCTTCCGGCAATGATACCGGCTGTCATTCCAATGCTGCTCCTTATGATCCCTGCAATGCTCACAGCACTGTCGGTCGTAAGAGAGAAAGAGATGGGCTCTATTCTCAACCTTTATGTAACACCTGTAAGCCGCGCCGAATTCCTTATGGGAAAACAGTTGCCGTATATAGCCATAGCAATGCTTAACTTTGTAATGATGACTTTTCTGGCCGTAACCGTATTTAACGTTCCGATAAAGGGCAGCCTACCGGCGATGACAATAGGAACGCTGTTCTTCGTCATATTTTCCACAGGCATTGGCCTTTTTTCTTCAACTTTAACGAAGAGTCAGATCGCAGCAATGTTCATGTCAATAATTATTACCATGATCCCGGCTGTCCAGTATGCAGGAATGATAAACCCTGTCTCCTCTCTTGAGGGGATAGGGTTTTATATAGGACACATCTATCCGGCTACCTACTACATTAACATCTGCAGGGGAGTGTTCAATAAGGCTCTGGGCTTTTCCAGCCTGTATCCATATTTGTTGTTTATTTTGCTCTCTGTACCGGTTGTAATGACCCTTTCGATACTGCTTCTTAAGAAACAGGAGTCCTGAAAATGCCGAGCCTAAAACATATTTATCGTCTGGGAATTAAAGAACTTTGGAGCCTAGCGCGTGACCCAATGATGCTGTTTCTGATCATTTACATGTTTACCGGTCAGATATACATCGCTGCGACTGTGATGCCAGAGACACTGCACAATGTCTCTATTGCCTTTGTCGATGAGGATGATTCTGTGCTCTCAAACCGCATCATTTCCGCCTTTTACCCACCGCAATTTAAATCTCCGATATTGATCCCTCTTTCAGCGGTAGATCCTGGCCTGGATAAGGGAGAATACACCTTTGTACTGGATGTCCCTCCAGACTTCCAGAACGACTTGATTGCAGGAAAATCACCGCCAATTCAGCTTAACGTGGATGCAACACGTATGACTCAGGCATTTACTGGCAGCGGTTATATCCAGCAGGTAATCTTTGGGGAGGTCAGTGAGTTTGTTCAGGGCTACAGAATAATCACAGAACCACAGGTTAGCCTCGCACTTCGCATGCGTTACAACCCTAATCTTGAACAGTCCTGGTTCGGAGCATTGTCAGAAATTATCAACAGCCTCACCATGCTCTCGATCATACTTGCCGGAGCAGCCCTTATCCGAGAACGTGAACACGGCACAATTGAACATCTGCTCGTAATGCCTGTTACGCCAATAGAAATAATGCTGTCCAAGATTTGGTCCATGGGGCTGGTCGTTATAATCAGCGCAGGAACATCACTGACAGTAGTTGTACAGGGTCTTTTAAATATACCTGTACAAGGCTCTGTTTTGCTCTTCCTCTGTGCTGCAGCGTTGTGCGTTGTTGCCACGACTTCAATGGGGATCTTTATGGCCACTGTGGCGCGTTCAATGCCCCAGTTCGGAATGCTTTCGCTGTTGGTACTGCTGCCGTTGCAGCTGCTTTCGGGGGGACTTACCCCTCGGGAGAGCATGCCGGAGTTTGTTCAGAAAATTATGTTGGCCGCGCCAAGTACACACTTCGTTGCTGCAGGGCAGGGGATCCTTTTCAGGGGTGCCGGTATTGAGGATGTATGGATAAATTTTCTTGCTATGGCGGTGATAGCGGCTGTATTCTTCATGGTCGCGCTGAATAGATTCCGTAAAACCATCAGCCTGATGGCTTAGTTGGATAGTACTCAATGCTAAGCAGTTGGCTGTCTCCGTCGTGGGGATGACATTTTCCCTGACAAGTTACACCATGACAATATCGCTGATCAACAACATGTGTTTTTTCTACAGAGAGAAAATCGTCTATCCTCTTTGTCTTATTGACATTTATATTAATAGTCATTAAAATTTCCGGAAACTGGCCAAAGGAGGAAGCGCTATGTCAAAGAACAGGGATACGATGATGCTAATGTGCTGCATGATGATGCGCGGGAGTGCCTTTGGAGTTTATAACGGCAGTTCGCGGCCCTGATGCGTCGCGAGATCCGAAAAAAACTACCAAGGCAGTCCATTTTACGAAATGGGCTGCCTTTTTTTAAATAATTGAGAGGGGGCATATAGATGCCTATCAAGATACCGGACAGACTGCCGGCAACACAGACACTTTTGAATGAAAATATTTTCGTTATGGATGAACTGCGTGCAGCAAAGCAGGATATACGACCGCTCCGGGTCGCGCTGCTGAACCTTATGCCGACAAAGATCGAAACTGAAACGCAGTTCGCGCGCCTGCTGAGCAATTCGCCTCTTCAGGTCGAACTTACGCTTCTTCAGACCGCGACATACGAGGCGAAGAATACGAGCCGCGAACATCTGCTGGCCTTTTATGAAACGTTTGAAGATGTGAAAGAGAGGAAGTTCGACGGACTTATCATAACAGGCGCGCCTGTCGAACTGATGGAATTTGAGGATGTAGAGTACTGGGATGAACTGTGCAGGATAATGGAGTGGAGCAAGACGCATGTCTACAGCACCCTCCATATATGCTGGGGAGCTCAGGCGGCGCTCTACCACCATTACGGGATAAGAAAGTATCCCATGGACGAAAAGCTTTTTGGGGTGTTCCCTCATGAGGTCGAATACAAAAATTCGATGCTTTTCAGAGGGTTCGATGATGTATTCATGGCCCCCCATTCCCGCCACACAACGATACACAGGGAGGATGTCGAAGCGGTGCCTGAGCTGCAGATACTGGCTTCTTCGGAAGAAGCCGGAGTATACGTGATAAAGACAGAACAGGGCAAACAGATATTCATAACCGGACACTCCGAGTACGACGCGCTCACCCTTGAAAAAGAATATCTGAGGGACAAGAATGCGGGTCTGCCGATCAAGGTCCCGAAGAACTACTATCCTGATGACGACGACACAAGGAAGCCTCTGGTGACGTGGAGGAGCAGTGCCAATCTTCTCTTTTTCAACTGGCTGAATTATTTTGTCTACCAGACAACGCCATTTGAGCTTGACGCAATTGGTACGGAAAGGGAAAACGACTGGTTGGATCAGTAGTATCCGGTCTGAATGAAGCTTAAAATGGCTTGTCACCCTGATCGAACAATGACATCTTAACGATCAGGGGGACTGGCTTAAATAATTATAAATCATTGTGTTTTGTTTGTTATTTCAGCTTTTAATACTGCCCTTATCCTTGAAATTTGCATCTAAGTGGGCCCCGTCGCAAAAGGGTTTGTTCTTTGATTTTCCGCATCGGCATAATACGATCCGATTTCTGATCTCATATTCAGATCCGTCGGCAGCGATGAGGGGGATGCCGCCTTTGACATATATCCCGCCGCTTACGTCATTTTCCGGATCCTGAGTTATTTCTATTGCCTGGTCAAGTTCGGGTTCTATGCAGGTGCCGTCCTTTGCTATGGCTGTAAGTCTTCCGGCCGGGCATTCTGAAGCTGACTTGACTGCTTCGCATACGGTTTTTTCTGAGTTGTCCTCACATGTTGCGAGGTACCATGCATCTCCGGTTTTCCTGTAGCAGAATCTTGCTCCTGCACACCTGCCGTCGTCCAGCAGATCTACATTGTTGCCCTTTATGAGCTCTGCTCGGTTCCTGTAAAGTTCCCTGCAAGCAGTCTCAGTTCCGTCAAAGTTGATATCCTCGTGACTTCCGTCGCAGAAGGGATGTTTTTTTGAAGCTCCACAACGGCACAGCGCATAGGTTTCGTCGTGATCTATACTGCCCGCATTCTCCCAAACATATTTGGCATCCTTTGCATCATTATTCTCAGGCAGAATGATTTTTTCTGAGAGGTCAACGTCTCCGGATACAAGGTATGGTCCGTCTTTTAATATTTTTATTCTTTTTTCAGTCATATCAGATCTCCTGTTGTGAGATGTCAGTTGATCCTGCCGACCAGGACTTCAGCCGCGGCTCTCATTTCTTCCTCAGTGGCTATTATCGATTCCAGCGTGAGGGTCCCCTTTTTGCCTATCTTTACAGAAAGGCTGTAGCCGGTGACCGGATGGTGTTCAAGTAACGCTTTTTCTCCTTTTACAGAAAGAGTTTTGTATGTAGCTCCCGTTCCCAGCGGTCCGTCATCGGCCGAGATCTCTTTTTCCGAAGGAGTCCAGCCTTTGTCTCCCGAGCCTTCCATCCACACTGCATGGAAAGGGACACCTGCATTGTTCCTGTAGTCTCTTTCGAGCCAGAAGCCTCTTTTGCCTGAGACAGTGTCAAATTCTGTCTTTCGCAGTTCGCCGTTGATCCATCCCGGGATCTCGGGCAGGGCGTCCGTCATCTGTGCCGAAGAGAGGGAAATGTTTAAAAAAAGCATTAGCAGTGCAAGAGAGAAGATAATAGTTTTTTTCATCAGCGCACCTCCGATACCGGTATATTATACAACGCAAAGTGGAAAGTTTCTTCGTCAAGGCATATAATGCCTAGGGTAAACAAAGAGGGATAAAGGGGATAAAGGTTTGAAAAGCTTTGCAATAAAAGTATTCGGCTGTCAGATGAACTCCTATGACGGAGACAGGATAAGAACGTCGATGATCCATATGGGTTGGAAAGAGGTCCCTGAAGAGGATGCAGATGTTGTTGTTCTGGTCACCTGCAGCATAAGGGAAAAGGCGGAGCAGAAGGTGGCCAGTGAGATAGGGCGCTACGATCTCCGATACAGGAAGACGGGATCGCCTGCAGTCGCTTTGGTAGGATGTATGGCACAGAGGATAGGCTTGCCGATATCAAAAAAATTCAGCTGTGTAAGGCTTGTCTGCGGACCCAGGCATCTTGGCCTGGTGCCGCAGGGAATAGAGGACTCACTCTCGGACGGTGCGCAGAGATTTTTTATGGACGATGACCCGAGGGCCCTTGAAGACCTTGAAGTGGTGCCCACAGAACGCACGAATCCATTTAAAGCGTATGTAACGATAACTTACGGGTGTGACAGATTCTGCACTTACTGCATCGTACCTTACGTAAGGGGAAGGCTCCAGTCAAGAGATCACGCCGAAATAATAAAAGAAGCAGAAGCGCTTGCGGCATCAGGTGTTTCAGAAATAACACTGCTTGGCCAGAACGTCGATGCATACGGTAAAGATAAAAAGGGAGAATATGGTTTTGCATCTCTTCTAAAGGATGTCTCAAAGATCGAAGGGATCCGGCGCCTCCGTTTTGCGACCTCCCATCCCAAGGATTTTGATGAGGATATTCTTGAAGTAATGGCCGGTAACCCGTCAATATGCCGGGCGATAAACCTTCCTGTGCAGTCCGGAAGCGACAGGATACTGAAAGAGATGAACAGGGGTTATACAAGGAGCCAGTACATTGAACTGGTAAAAAGGATACGCTCCGTCCTTTCCGATGTCAGCCTGACCACAGACCTGATAGTCGGATTTCCTCAGGAGACGGAAGAGGACTTTAAGGATTCTTATGACCTGCTTAAAGAACTCAGGTTCGATATAATACACACAGCTGCCTACTCGCCCAGAGAGGGTACGAAGGCTGCCATTATGGAAGGGCAGATAGACAACAAAGTAAAGGCGGCCAGGCTCAACGAGATAAACGCGCTGCAGTCGCAGATAGCTCGGGAGCTCAACGAAGAATATGTCGGCAAAACTGTCGAAATACTTGTTGACGGGCCGGCGCCCAGGGGAGATGGTTCGCTCCAGGGCAGGACTAAAACGGACAAGGTGGTTATTGTCAAAGGCGGACCGGAGTACATGGGCAGATATATGGATGTGAAGATAATAAGGGCCAGCCACTGGTCACTTGAGGGAGAAATAATTTAGAAAAGGGGTCTTCTGATGTTTGGAGAGGGCGGAAATCGGCGTAACTATTTATTGTTGATCCTGGGATTAATATGCTTTTTTTCTGCAGCCATACTCCTCCATTCTTTCAAAGGCCGCTTTGGAGAGGATACAGCAGGAAAAAAGACAGTAGATATGATGCCGGTAATGGAAGATACGATCGATGTTTCGACATCAGCCCAGTCAGCTGCATCTTCCTCTCAGGCAGTTTCTGTAGTTTCTGTTAATCCTGAGGCCGTAAAAGAGGAGTGGGTCGTTTACATAACCGGTTCCGTCAAAAAGCCGGGTGTTTACAGGATACCGACAGGATCCAGGATCTTCAATGCCCTCGAGGCAGCAGGCGGTTTTGCTGCTGAAGCGGATCAGGAAGCAGTTAATCTGGCTGCAATGCTTCAGGATGGCGCCCATGTCAAATTCCCTTCCAAGGGAGAAACTGCGACGCCACAGCAAACACCGGCCGGACCTGCCCAGCCGACTTCCAGCGTCGGCAGTCTCGGTCCAAAGGCATCCGCAGGTCTCATAAATATCAACACAGCAATGAGGGAAGATTTAGAAAAACTTCCAGGAGTAGGTCCAAAAACTGCCCAGTTAATAATCGATCACAGAGAGAAAAACGGGGCATATAAAAGGCCGGAAGACCTCCTTCTTATCAAAGGCATAGGACCGGCCAAATATGACGCAGTAAAGAATTTAGTGACAGTTGCGCAATAGGAGGAACGGTCCGCTCTCATACGCTCCGGCTTTCGTTACCCTCCTCGGTATCTGCTTTTCACTCTATGTCTCTTATCTCGGATATTCCCCGCTTATATCAGCAGTTATTTCAGTTCTTGCAGCATCCTCATGGGTTTTGACCGGGACTGCCTACCCTACCGGTGGCTGGATCTCAGCTTTCGCACTTGTCATCTTACTGACATTTGCTGCATCCTTCTGCCTGAATTACAGGGTCGGTTTTGAGCCACAGGTACCTTCAACGATACGATCTGAAGGCAGGGTATTGCTCAACAGGCAATGGGGCCGTAGAAGGGCACTTCTGATATCCACGGATCATGGAAAGATGATTGCTTACTCCCATCCTTCCGCTGCTCCTGACGAGGGTTCCGGAGTCAGTTTAAGAGGCGCCGTTTTTGATTTCAAAAGGGCGGACAAAAAAGATGGATTTGATGAATACCTTTACTGGAGGTCAAAGGGCGCAGTTAAAAAGATCATACTTCTTGATCTTGAAGTTACATCACCTCCTTCGGGGATCTACCGATGGAGGAATTTTCTGGAGAGAAAAATAGACGATGACCTTCCCGAACTTATGTCAGGCTATATGCTTGCCCTTACTCTCGGTATAAGGGACAAAAAACTTACAGAGAGTCACAGGAAGGCAGGTACAGTCCATCTTCTGGCAGTTTCAGGCTTCCATGTGGGCATACTGGCCGCATTTGCAGGACTTCTCCTGAAAAGAGGGAAGCTTAAGATCGTTCTCATATCATTGCTTGTATGGTCCTATATCGCACTGGCCGGATTTCCTCCCGGCGGCGTCAGAGCGGGGATAATGCTGCAGGTGTACCTTTTGGGTCTTTTTCTTGGAAAGCCTTCCAGCCCTTTTAACAGTGTCAGCGTGGCAGGCATAGTAATGCTGCTTTGGGAACCCCGAACATTCCATGACATCGGATGGAGACTTTCGATGCTGGCCGCTCTTACCATTTGTGCTGTTGCTGGTATCATCAAGGGAAATAAGTCCGGGGTTTTGATAGGATCAGCTGCAGTTTGGTTCGTCACCGCTCCTTTGATAACCTTGGCATTTGGAAAAGTTCCTGTGGCCGGGCTCGTTATAAATATTGCAGCGATACCGCTTTTTGCAATTATTTTCCCTATAGTCTTATTATGTTCGCTTCCAGCCTTCTTTGGCCTGCCGTTCAGCCGGGAGATAGCGGATATGTGCGAGTATCTGCTTGAGAGCTGGGACATACTCTCTGAAAAGCTTGTTGAACTGATGCCATGGAACTTTGTCCAGGCATTTCCCCTTACGGTCTTTGCTGTGATCATTTTCTTTGCAGCAGCAGCTTATGCTTCAGGGATATCTTTAAAAAGAATACCCGGCGCAGCTCTTATGTTTTCCCTTCTGGTCCTCTTATTTGCCTGATTGTTGTAAAATAAGGGGAATCTTTGCTCAATAACAATTTCTCTGGCGGAGGAATGATATATGCTTCTCGTGCTCGATGTTGGAAATACAAATACTGTTATGGGGATCTTTGAAGGCAAAAAGCTGACAGACCACTGGAGACTGACCTCAAGGAAACAGACGGCGGATGAGGTAGGCTTCATGATCCTTGGGCTCCTCAGCGCCTCCGGGATCTCGAAAGAGATGATTTGTGCTTCGGTATATGCAAGCGTCGTACCCTCGCTTGATGAGATGTTCATGGAGGGGATAAAGAATTACGTTGGAGTACCCTGTCTTAAAGTAAGCACTGACCTTGACACAGGCGTGAAAGTCAGGATGAAAAACCCTGCCGGGCTTGGAGCGGACAGACTGCTGAACGCAGTCGCAGGTGTTGAAAAGTACGGAGCTCCGCTTGTTATCGTAGACCTCGGCACAGCAATTACGCTTGATGTTATCTCTGCCGACGGGGCGTATATCGGAGGAACGATCGCACCGGGAATGGAGCTTGGCATGGAATCCCTTTTCTCCCGCACAGCCAAGCTTCCCCAGATATCACTCGAGGCACCGGGACATTACATCGGAGGAGACACAACAGAAGCCATAAAATCAGGGATAGTTTACGGAACAGTCGGGCTGGTCGATGCCCTGCTCAACGGAGTTTTCAAAGAGCTGGGAGGCCCCTGCCGCGTCGTGGCTACAGGGGGGCACGCATCCATACTTGCCCGGCACTCCGATATAGTAAAAGATGTCGACCCATGGCTGACGATAGAGGGTCTCAGAATAATTTATGAAAGAAACAAAGTTGAATAAGGGAGATACGTTTTCTCCTCTTGTTCCGGGACACCCTTTAAAAATAGGCGGAGTTGAGACAGAAAACCCGGTCTGGCTCGCACCGCTTGCAGGTATAACTTTTGCTTCGGTCAGGAAATTCTACAGAAGTCTGGGTGCAGGGCTGGTACACACAGAAATGGTCAGCGCTCTGGGTCTTTGCCATAAAGGGCGCAAGACAAAAGAGCTGCTTTACGGTTCAGACGAGGAGCGTCCTGTTGTACTTCAGATATTTGGTTCAAATGCCGAAGATATCGCAAGAGGCACAGAGGCTGCTCTGAACATCAGGAAATTTGAAGCTTTACAGATAAACATGGCCTGTCCCATGCCAAAAGTTACAAAAAAGGGCAGCGGTTCAAAGCTTATGGAACATACCGAAATTTCAGCAGAAATAATTAAAGCAATGAAAAGGACAGGCCTCCCGACCTGGGCAAAAATAAGGATCATGCCCCCGGGAAGCCGTATGACGACATCAGATTATTGTGATCTGCTCTTTGATTCGGGTGCGGATTTTATTTTTGTTCACGGAAGGACTCCTGCACAAAGATATGAAGGCAAAGCCTCGCGTGAGGCTGTTGAAGAGGTGGCGCACCATTTCACGGGGATGATAGGCGGAAGCGGGGACTGCTATGAGCCGGAAGATATCCTGGATTATTTAAGAAAAGGCTGTGCCGCTGTCCTTGCCGGAAGGGGTATACTGAAAGACGTTTTTATCATACCCAAAACGCTGAGGGAACTGGGAGCCGATGTTCCTGAAAAATATTGGGATCCGGCTCCGGATTTCCAGTCTGAGCTTCTTCTCGAACTCGGCCGCAGCATTTATAATACCGAAGGGCAATCCCTGGCCATGATGATCTCAAGAAGGATGCTCTCCGCTCTTTTCAAAGGTTTTTCCGGGGCGGCGCAGCTCAGAAGGAGAGGAGCCCTGGCCAGGACATGGCTTGAGATGGAAGATCTCCTGATAAGGTGGCAGGAAGTCAGGGATATGCCGGAGATCGAGATAACAGCGGAAAATTTTCCAAGGGGAATCATTGGCGGATAGCAACTTACCCCGAATATTCCCGTGGAATGATTTTATAAAGGAAAGACAATACGACAGAGGAAGTGATCCAATTGGCGGACGAACAAAGAAAAGAAGAACAGCAGCAGAAGAATATCATGCCTGAAGAGGAGATATTTCGCCAGCGCAAAGACAAGCTGATGAGACTGCGCCGGGAAGAGGGGTACGACCCATTCCAGCAGGACCATTGGGACGTTAAGCATACATTGTCATATGTAAAAGAAAATTACGATTCACTCAAAGAGGAAGAGTGGTCCGAAGACCTGATCCAGACTGCGGGCAGGGTAATGATAGTAAGACGCCACGGAAAGACAGCCTTTGTCACGTTTGAAGACGAACTTGAAAAGCTCCAGCTCTGTTTTCAGTTCGATGTCCTCGGTGAAAAGGATTACACGTTCTTCAAAAAATGGGTAGACGCAGGAGATTTCCTGGGCGTTACGGGAGTTCCATTCCGTACACAGCGCGGAGAGCTCACTCTCGCCGTAAAAAGTTTCTGTCTGCTCTCCAAAGCCCTCAGGCCGATGCCGGAAAAGTGGCACGGGCTTAAAGACATGGAGGTCCGCTACCGCCAGCGTTATGTAGATATGATCGCCAACCCCGAGGTAAGAGATACCTTCCGCAAAAGGACAAAGATCATGCAGACCTTCCGCAGGGTCCTTGACGACCACGGAACTCTTGAGGTCCAGACACCTATCCTTTCGACCATAGCCGGTGGTGCCAATGCCAAGCCTTTCATAACGCATCACAATACGCTGGATATAGACATGTATCTCAGGATAGCGACTGAACTTTATCTCAAGAGGCTGGTAGTAGGAATGCTCGGAAGAGTCTACGAAATTGGCCAGCAGTTCCGCAACGAGGGCATGGACATGAAGCACAACCCGGAGTTTACCACCCTTGAGGTCTACTGGCCCTATGCCAATTACAAAGATATGATGGACCTTGCCGAAGAGATCATTGTAGCATGTGCAGATGAACTTGGAGGACGGGTCATCAACTACCAGGACACAGAGATCGACCTGAATCCTCCCTTCCGCAGAGCTACCATGACTGAACTGGTCACAGAGCACACAGGGATAGATTTCAGCGCGATAACCGACGAAGAGGCCCGCAGGCAGGCAGCTATCCGCGGACTTGAGGTGAAGCCATCAGACACCAGGTTCGACATACTGCCGATATTCTTTGAAGAGTATGTAGAAGAGGAACTCATCCAGCCCACCTTCGTAATTGGACACCCTACGGTCATTTCACCTCTTTCAAAGAGGAACAAGGAAAACCCGGATATCACTGACAGGTTTGAACTCTTTATAAACGCCTGGGAGTTTGCCAACGCTTTCAGCGAACTCAATGATCCTATAGATCAGAGAGAGCGTTTCATGGATCAGGAGAAGAAAAAAAACGAAGGTGACGAGGAATCCCATCCCTTTGATGAAGATTTCATCAACGCCCTTGAGTACGGCCTGCCGCCTACGGGAGGAATGGGGATCGGTATAGACAGAACAGTAATGCTGCTGACCAATTCCAAGAGCATCAGGGACGTACTCCTCTTCCCTACGATGAAGCCGAAGGATCAATAAGGATCAATACAGATGGTCGTACCCGAAAGCCTTAAAAAAAGGGTCTCTGAGCTTCGCGCGGAGCTTAAACGCCACGCGGAGCTTTACTATGTCCAGGACAGCCCTGAAATAACGGATTTCGAGTACGATCGGCTTTTAAGGGAACTTGCAGCTATAGAGGAAAAGTATCCTGAACTCCTAACGGCTGATTCCCCGACACATCGCGTAGGGGGGGCTCCGAGGGAAGGCTTTGTAAAAATCGAGCACAGCGAACCTATGATGAGCCTGGACAATGCGCTTGACAAAGATGAGCTGCGTTCCTTCTACGTTAAAACTGCACAGGCGCTTGGCATGGAGAGTGTACAGGTGCTGTGTGAACCAAAGATCGACGGACTTGCAGTCTCCCTCATCTATGAGGACGGAGTCTTCGTAAGCGGTGCGACACGTGGTGACGGCCGTGTAGGCGAAGATATCACAGCCAACCTGAGGACGATAAAGAGCCTCCCACTTACGCTCCGTGATACGGTAAGAGGAAAAATAGAAGTTCGCGGCGAGATCTGCATGGACAAAAAAGGATTTGCCTTGCTCAACGCTGCCAGGGAAGAGGCGGGAGAGCCTCTTTTCGCAAACCCCAGAAACGCCGCTGCCGGCAGTGTAAGGCAGCTGGACCCCAAGGTTACGGCATTGCGAAAATTGAAGATATACCTCTATCAGGTAGTTGATCCGGAGAGGCATGGCATCAGAAGTCAGAAAGAGATGCTTGAGACGATCAGCCGGCTCGGACTTCCCGTGCAGGGTTCGGAGCGTCTCTGTTCAAGCTTTGAAGAGGTAGAGGCATACCTTGAGGAATGGACCGAAAAAAGATTTGAACACCCTATAGACACTGACGGAGTAGTTGTAAAGCTGAATGACATAGGACTGAGGGCAATGCTCGGTGCCACCTCAAAAGCTCCCAGATGGGCGATAGCCTTCAAGTTCCCGCCTGAAGAAAAAGTGACCAGAATAATCGATATAGAAGTTACTGTCGGGCGGACAGGTACCCTTACCCCAACCGCGGTGCTTGAGCCCGTCCATCTGTCAGGAACAGTTGTCAGAAGAGCGATACTGCACAATCAGGACGAGATAGACCGCAAGGATATCCGTATCGGGGACTATGTGCTCGTGCACAAAGCCGGCGAGATAATCCCTGAAGTGATCAGGGTAGAGAAGGAAAGACGCCCTGTAGGGACAGTCCCGTTCAGGATACCTGAAGTATGCCCTGTCTGCGGTTCCCGGGCATTTCGTCTAACAGGAGAATCCGCGATCAAGTGCTCAAACAGATCGTGTCCCGCTCAGATAAAAGAGGGGATATCCCACTTTGCCTCAAGATCGGCAATGGACATACGTGGCCTCGGAGATAAGATCGTTGCCCTGCTCGTCGAAAAAGGCATAGTATCTGATTTCGCTGATCTGTATATGGTCAGGACAGAAGACCTCATCCCGCTTGAGAGGATGGGGGAAAAATCAGCCCGCAATATAACAGAAGCAATAGAAAAATCAAAGAAGCGGCCACTGGGAGCCCTCATTAACGCACTCGGGATAAGGAATGTCGGCGAGAGGACAGCCAACGATCTCGCAGAAAAATTCCGTTCTCTGGAACTGTTGTCTGAAATTGCAGCAAACAGGAAGGATGAACTTGAGTCGATGGAAGGAATAGGCCCTGTGATAGCAGAGTCCCTAAGAGTCTTTTTCCTGGAGCCGCACAATGCAAATGTGATCAGGAGGCTCAAAGAGGCCGGGGTCAATATGGCCAAAGAGGGTCCTGTCAAGTCCCGTGACGATCTTCCCTGGAGCGGTCTCAAGTTTGTCCTAACGGGAGAACTTTCCTCCATGACAAGATCCGAGGCATCCGAAAAAATAAGAGGCCTCGGTGGAGAGACATCTGACAGCGTAAGCAGAAAGACAGATTTTGTAGTGACAGGAGAGAATCCGGGCGGCAAACTTTTGAAGGCCCGCTCACTGGGAATAGAAGTGCTTGAAGAAGAGGATTTTATCAAAAGACTGAGCGAAGCACAGCAGTGAAGTGCTCCCCGCAGTTTGGAGGGATCAGGAATGATAAAGAAGATGGAAATGGACGAGGAAAGGCTGAGAGAGGTCCTTGGATTTTCCTGCATTGGACTTCCCGAGGAAGAGTACGCGGAGGTCCTTGACAGGGTCAACGCGGTCCTTAGGATGTGTGACGATATGCAGGAACTTGACAGCTCAAACGTCAGTCCCTTTGAGTGGGATGTCATGAAAGCTCCCGGAAGAAGAGAAGACATGCCGATCACATGGGATGGCAGGGATCGCTTCCTTGATCAGGCTCCGGTCAGAGACGGAGACTTCTTCCATGTCCCCAGGATCATAGCAAGGGACGATGTGGAAACGGAAGAGGAGGAATAGAAATGGAATTCCACAAACTATCCGCTCTCGAGATCGCAGAAGGCGTAAAAAAAGGAAGCTGGACAGCGTCCGAGGTATTATCGTCACACCTGGAGCGCATAAAAAAATTTGACGGGCGGATCAACGCAGTAGTGACCCTTTCAGAGGAAAGCGCTCATAGAGATGCAAAAGAAATAGACAAATCAGTTGCGGAAGGAAAAGATCCGGGGCCGCTTGCAGGAGTTCCTTTTCTGGTTAAGGACAATTTCTGCACAGACGGCATCAGGACCACATGCTGCAGCAAAATGCTTTCAGACTGGATCCCCGATTATGACGCCACAGCTGTAAAAAGGATGAAAGAAGCAGGCGCTGTCCTTATGGGAAAGACAAATATGGACGAGTTTGCCATGGGAAGCACTACAGAGAGCTCTATATTCGGCCCGACACTGAACCCAAGGGATTTCAACAGGGTGCCTGGAGGAAGTTCCGGAGGAAGCGCCGCAGCAGTCGCTGCCGGATTTTGTCCGATAGCCCTTGGCAGCGACACAGGAGGCTCGGTCCGGCAGCCTTCAGCTTTCTGCGGTGTGCAGGGAATGAAACCCTCTTACGGACAGATCAGTAGGTATGGGATCGTGGCATACGCCTCGTCCCTTGATCAGGTCGGTCCCATAACAAGAAATATTGCCGACATGGCGGCGGTTCTGGAAGTGCTTGCCGGGCCTGATCCAAACGACACTACATGTGACGCATATGAAAGGCCCTCTTTCTCTCAGGCGGCCGTCGAAGGGATCAAAGGAAAGAAGATCGCTGTCCTGACCGGCTATGATGCAGAAAGCATGGACAGGCCCCTCATAGAAGCCATAGAAAAAGCTGTTGAATATTGCAGGTCTGCGGGGGCAGAGATAGTCGAGGCTGAACTCCCGATAACTATGAAACACGCTGTCGCCTGCTATTACATGGTTGCACTGGGCGATGCCAGCTCCAAACTGGCCTGTTTCGACGGAATGCGCTACGGACACCACTCAGACGGAAGAAGTCTGGTCGAAATGTACAAAAGGAGCAGAAACCAGGGTTTTGGAAAAGAAGTCCGCAAAAGGATATTGATAGGTACATGCATCCTTACGAGGGGCTACTACGAAAATTATTATGTTCCTGCAACAAAGGTGAGGCAGATGATAGCTGACGAATACGCCGAACTTTTTAAGGGCGTTGATGCTCTGATATGTCCGATATCCCCGGCCCTGCCATATAAAAAGGGGCTTGTTGAGGAAGATCCTGTACGCATGTACCTGGGAGATGCCTTTTCTTCGATAGCGAACCTGGCAGGATTGCCCAGCATAAGTCTGAACTTAGGATTTACAGAAGAAGGACTTCCGACCAACGTTCAGCTTATGGGTCCGCGATTCGGAGATGCCGGGTTGCTGGCACTTGCACACGCGATCGAAAACAAGGCAGGTTCTCCGCCAATTGCTGATATTGAAAAGAAAGGAGGCTGCAGGGAATGAAGAGAGAGTCTGTTATCGGTCTTGAGATACACCTTCAGCTGAAGACGAAAACCAAACTTTTCTGCAGCTGTTCCAGCGACTACATCGGAGCCACTCCAAACACAAACGTATGTCCTGTATGCCTTGCAGTTCCGGGAACACTCCCGATACTCAACGACCATGCTGTGGAGCTTGGTGTGAAGATAGGACTTGGACTTCATTGCTCGATATGCGACAACACCAGGTTCCACAGGAAGCATTATTTCTATGCGGACCTGTCCAAAGCGTACCAGATCACACAGTACGAACATCCTATTGCTGTAAATGGTTATGTAGACATCATTGCAGGCGGAAAAGAGAAGAGGATAAGGGTGCACCATCTGCACCTTGAAGAAGATGCGGGCAAGCTTGTACATCCCACCTCAGACGGACGCCTTACAGGAGCCTCTTATTCACTCGTTGACTATAATCGCGGAGGAATGCCGCTTTCCGAGATCGTTTCGGAACCCGACATGAATTCATCAGAAGAGGCAATAGCGTACATAACTCAGATAAGGCAGCTTGCACGTTATCTGGAAGTGTCAGACGGAGAGATGGAGTCAGGTTCACTAAGGGTCGATGTAAATGTCTCGCTCAGCAAACCGGACGGCAGCCTTGGTACAAGAGTGGAAATTAAAAACGTAAACTCACTCAGATCCATAGAGCGGGCACTGGAATATGAGATCGCACGTCAGAACAAAGTCCTCGACGAAGGAGGACATCTTGTGCAGGAGACGCGGCTCTGGGACGATGTCGCCGGTGTGACAAGGTCGATGAGGAGCAAGGAGGGTGAGAGGGACTACAGGTACTATGTGGAGATGGACCTGGCCCCTATATCAGCCGGTCCCGGATATGTGCAGAAGATCAGGGAGAGCCTTCCTGAGATGCCATGGGAAAAAAGGGAGAGGTTCATCAGGGAATATTCCTTATCTCCGGAAGAAAGCCTGCAGCTGACAGAACAGAAGGAGACCGCGGACTACTTCGAGGCATGTGTATCGGAGGGAGCCCCGCCTTCAAAATGTGCCAACTGGATGCGGATGGAGGTTCAGAGGATATTACATGAACTCAGCATAGGGATAAACGATTTTCCCGTCCAGGCAGCGGAACTTGGAAAGCTGATAATCAAGGTGGAGAAGCTGGAGATCTCCAACACTCAGGCAAAAGATGTCCTTGCAGTGATGGCAGATAAAAATGCTTCTCTTGAAGAGGCCATAAGGCTCTGCGGAGTGGCAGACGGCAAGATCACAGGACCCGCCCTTGAAGAAGTCATCAGGAAGATCTTTGAGAGTGAACCGGAAGCAGTTGAGGCCATAAAATCGGGAAATGACAAGAAGGGTGCAAAGGTGAAATTCCTCCAGGGGCTTGTAATGAGAGAGACAAGAGGATCTGCCGACCCTGCTGAGGTCGCATCGCTTGTAAATTCTATGCTCAATTGATCCAAACGGGTGAAGATGAAGTTTTCTTCGCCCTTTTTTTGTACAGACGGAGATTGACGTAAAGGTGTTTCAAAGGTTATCATCAACAGGTTGTGAAGAAACGGGGCACCATGTAACCATAGACAGTATATTCAGCTTCATCAGAAGGAGTGAAATAAATGGGGACACGTAAACCTGAGGACATTCGCAGTATTGCTCTAATTTCACACGGAGGAGCAGGAAAGACATCACTTAACGAGGCAATGCTTTTCGACACAGGCATTATTTCAAGGATGGGGAGGATCGAAGACAAGAACACGGTTTCAGACTTTGATTCTGAAGAACAGAAGCGCGGCATTTCAATAAGCACTTCTCTTGCCACCATCCCTTACAAGAATAAAACGATCTATGTGCTGGATACGCCCGGCTTTGCAGATTTTGTCGGTGAACAGCGCTGTGCAATGCGGGTATCTGACGGTGCCGTCGTCCTCGTGAACGCTACAGCGGGTGTCGAAGTACAGACCCAGAGCGTCTGGGCTTTTGCAGAGACATTTGAGACGCCGGCGATCTTCTTCATAAGCAAACTTGACCGTGAAAATGCAGATTTTGAAACCGTGGTCAAAGATATCCAGGAAAACATATCGGACAGGGCGGTCCCGCTCTACCTGCCAATAGGCAAAGAGCTGGAATTTAAAGGACTTGTAAACGTTCTGACCGGAAAATCATACATATACAAAGGCGACGGAACCAAAGATGTCACTGAGGGAGACACTCCTGCCGATATGGCTGATGCCGTGGCAGCTGCCCGCGAGACGCTTGTGGAAAGAGCTGTGGAAGCTGATGACGAGCTTATGATGCGTTACCTTGAAGGAGAAGATATCCCTCTTGAGGAGCTTCAGGCAGTTCTGCGCAAGGCTGTCTGCTCAAGATCGGTATTTCCCATTATCCCCGGATCGGGAACAGGCAACATCGGTGTCTATCAGCTGATGGACATGGTCGTGAATTACATGCCGTCACCCAAGGATATGCTTAACCGCGCCGCCCTTAAGGGAGATGAGGTCGTCAAGATTGCCCCGGACGAAAAAGGTCCCTTCCTTGGATTCGTGTTCAAGGTAATGGTCGACCCCTATGTCGGAAAGCTTTCCTTCGTAAAGGTCTTCTCCGGCACACTTACAAGCGATCAGACGGTATACAACGTTACAGAGGGTGAAGAGGAGCGGATCAGTTCCTTCCGCTTCATGAAAGGCAAGGAGAGTACCGAGGAAAAAGAGATCATACTCGGAGACATCGTTGCGATCCCGAAGCTTGAAAGCACAACGGCAGGAGATACACTTGGAACAAAGGGCGAGGTCCTTAAGTTCCGTCCGATACAGTTCCCTCAGCCCGTATACAGCGTAGCGGTACTGCCCAAGAGTCGTGCAGACGAAGATAAGCTTGGCACTGCTATAACAAAGACCCTGAAAGAGGACAGGACACTTTCATTCGTCAAGAACCCGGAGACTAATGACGCGGTACTTTCAGGGATGGGCGACATGCACCTTGATATCATGCTTTCAAAGATAAAGGAACGCTATAAGGTCGACCTTGAGACACGCACGCCTAAGGTGCCATACAGGGAGACTATAAAAAAGACCGCTCGTGCACAAGGAAAACACAAGAAGCAGTCCGGCGGACGCGGGCAGTACGGTGACGTATGGTTCGAGCTTGCCCCTATCGAAAAGAACGCCGGCATCCAGTTCATTGACCGCGTAGTCGGCGGAGTCGTCCCAAAGAACTATATCCCAGCAGCAGAAAAGGGACTCAGGGAAGCTGCACAGAGAGGTTACCTTGCCGGTTATCCTGCCACAGACTTCTCATGCGCGATATATGACGGATCCTACCACGATGTAGACTCATCCGAAATGGCATTCAAGATAGCGGCCTCGCTGGCATTTAAAAAAGCAATGGCAGACGCAATGCCCATACTTATGGAGCCGGTCATGAACGTTGAGGTCAAGGTCCCTGAAGAGTGTCTCGGAGATGTAATGGGTGATTTCAACAGCCGCCGCGGACGCATTATGGGTATCGACAGTGAGGGAAAACTGCAGGTAGTAAAAGCACAGTGCCCGCTTTCAGAAATGTTCCGGTATGCCATTATCCTTCGTTCGATGACTTCCGGAAGAGGCACCTTCACAATGGAATATTCACATTATGAAGAGGTCCCGGGAGATATTTCCAAGAAGATCATAGAAGCGGCAGAGAAGGAACGCGTAGAAGAGGAAGAATAGCCGGCAACCCGGGCATAAGTTTATTAAGTAAGTTTCGCGCGGGATCCACGACGTATCAAACGCGTCTTTGGGTCTCGCGTTTTTATGTTGACTGAAATATTCTTCTCTTCTATTATTTTTTGAAAACTATGGATTATGGAAGAGAGTTTTAAAGCAACAATGGGAGATGTTTCATTGATGAAGGTCTCAAAACAGGTATTTCTCGTATTTCTAGCCTATTACGGAATAAACTGCCTCTCCAACGTATATTTTGTCTTCGGTCCCTTTTACAGCGCATCGGGGGCATCTCCAAGGGCGGTCGGTCTCTTTCTCAGCATCTTTTATATGGCTATGATAATCTGCAGGCCGCTTGGCAGCTGGACGATGGAGAGACTGGGCATAAGAAGGGCCCTCATCGGCAGTTCCGTCATCTCAGCAGCTGCAGCCGCCGGAATAGCCCTCTCTCTTTCAGATCCGGTGATACTTCTCTTTTTCAGGGCCGTCTCCGGAATAAGCGCAAGTGTGTTTATCGTTGCAACTATTGCCTATCAGTCGATGATACTTGATGCGAGGACCAGAGGTTTAGGTTTTGCTCTTTTTACGACAGGATCGATGCTTCCCATGGCGACTATAGTCCCACTATCGGAATTCCTTTTGAAAAGGGGACATACAAATTACTATCTCTGGCTGCCTGTACTTGTTGCCCTTGTCTGTCTTGCAATAAGCCTCAGGGTAAGGGACATTGTGGCAGAGACTAATGATAAGCCTGTCTGGGGAACTTATAAAAACATGCTTTGCTGTCCCGGAGTAAAGACTCTTTACCTTACAGCTTTCCTCATGTCACTGGCCGACGGCGCTACGCTGTGCGCTGCTGCTTTGGCAGACGACAGGGGAGTTCCGGTCTCATGGTTCATGATATCTGTGGCAGTTGCCGCCGTGATCATCAGGACGGTAGGATTCAGGACGATGAACAATATTCCCAGAATACTTCTTGCAGCACCTGCGGCCGGACTTATGGGGCTTTCGCTGCTCTGTCTTTCCTTCAGCTCCAGCTGGATATCTTTTGTCCTTTTCGGCCTGATATTTGGTTTTGGGATAGGTGCAGGGTTTCCGACCGATCTGTCAATAATAGGAGATCTGCTCTCAATTGAATACCACCCAAAAGCGACAGGTTCACTGCTTCTGGCAATTGATCTGGGATGGGTAATAACGCCCCTTATTTTTGGCTTTATATCTCCCTTGCTCGGAGCAAGCGGAGCATTTAGTCTTATAGGCATCCTTGTATTGTCCGGTTCTGCGGCGATGCACTATTTTTGCTGGATGCCTCTTTGGAAGTCCCTTAGAGAACAGGCATAACTAAAAAAGCCGGGTCCTTTTCAGGTCCCGGCCTTTTTAGTTATATGCTGATTATTTTACTTTGATTTCTTTTCCGTTATG
>JBFXIQ010000016.1:0-26503 GCA_050175815.1 Synergistaceae bacterium | reverse complement strand
GCCTCTTACGATGAACTTGCATTAATCTTTCGATGGGATACAATTAGCTGAGAACCAAAATATAAATATTCCAGCCAGGAGGAGATTCCTATGGATGTAAATAGCAAGGCTTATCAGGAACTGTTGAAGAAGAGACCGCTAAACGTGCAGGCTCGTTTCGGCGGTGAGGGAATGGGGCTTGTAAGCGGGAGAGACATTGTCGCTGCGGCAAAGGAAGTTGATTCCATTGTTCTTGCAGCCAACGCCAGGCATCCTCTGGTAATAAAGGCAGTACTGCAGGCTGCAAAAAAGAAGAACGCGGCGGTACTTATAGAACTTGCCAAATCAGAATCCACCTATTGCGGAGCCAATTATGACAATATCCCTGATTACGCACTCAAATATTCGTCTGAGATGGGGCACGGAGCGGTATTTGGCCTCCACGTGGACCACTATGCGATCAAAGGTAACGAAGATGTCCTCAAGGGAGTCGGACATCTTTCAAAGATACTTGTAAATGGGTTCACATCGGTCGCCATTGATGCTTCTCATCTTGATGATTATGACAACTTTGTCGCAACGAGATCCATCGCAGGATGGCTGCCCTCGGAGCTGGGACTTGAAGTTGAAGTTGGGGAGATCAAAGGCCCGGGCGAACTTTCTACAGTTGAAGAGGCTAAGTATTTTATCGGCGGGCTGAACTCATGGGGGATCTTCCCGGACTACCTTGCCATCTCTAACGGAAGCCTCCACGGGACATATGATCCTACTGCAGGCCAGATGGAAGGGATCGACCTCAAAAGGACAAAGGAGATCGCTGATGTCATAGAGCCTTACGGAGTGACTATAGCTCAGCACGGTATTTCAGGAACGCCCCTCCATAAAGTTTCTACCTTCAGGAAATACGGGATCAGGAAGGGCAACGTAGCCACCCTTTTCCAGAATGTCTACTTCGGCATAAAGATGGATCCCGAAACAGGAAATGCAATAACAGAAGGCGGTACCTACACTAAAGAGGCAGACAGGGGAATATCCACAGAGCTTTGGAACGAGATAGTCAATGCCGGGGACAGCAAGGGCATGAACCGAAAAAGCGGAGACTACAAAAAACTAAACCTTCCCTTCTGCGATAGGATTTTGGCAGAGCCACAGCCCATCATTGACAGGATAGTCGATGAAATGCAGTACTGGGCAGAGAGGTTCATTGTTGCGTTTGGAGCAGAAGGAAGTGCAGATGCCGTTGCAGAGGTAATGTCCCGCCGTCCCGATCATAACGCTTCGCCGGACAGAAAAGTTCTGGGCTGCAGATCTGACTACACAGTTAAGAATGCGCCCGACAAATCCGGCAACGACGGAAAGAATTATGACGACTAAGGCTATTTAAAGATAGAAACATAATATAATACTTTTGTACCGGCGGGTCAGTGTGTTAATATACAAGCTGTCTTACCGGTATATTTTTATGGCTATTTATATAATATTATGCATACGATGCTAGTTTTGGGGGATACGTCGTGGAAAATGCTGAAGAAAGAGCATATCGTCACATCATCAGCGAAATACTGACCGGAGCTTACAGACCCGGAGATTTTTTACTGGAACTTGATATTGCCCCAAAGCTCAATATGAGCAGGACACCTGTCAGCAGAGCTCTTGGTCGTCTCGTTCTTGAGGGTTTTCTAAACAAGATGCCCAAGAAGGGTTGTTACATTCCCATACCAACACCGAAGGATGCTGAGCATGTTTTCACTGCCAGACAGGTGGCAGAAGGAGAGGCCGCGGCTCTTGCTGCAAGATTCGCCACAGATGAGGAGATATCCTTTCTTGAATCCGGCCGAGGAAAGGACAAGATTGCATTTGAAAACAAAGACAGGGAAATGTGGGCAAACATAAATGAAGAGTTCCACCTCTCAATAGCTAAATTTTGCCGCAACCAATACATTGAGAGATGGGTAAAGAATATGTTCTGGCGTTCCAATGTTTATATCTTTTATTTTGACGGTTTTTATAAACCAACGGATGTTGTAGTAGAGCACGCGACACCGAGACAACATGTGGCAATTGTGAATGCAATAAGAGAAAGAGATCCCGAAGAGGCAAGAAAGCTGATGAAACTCCACATATATACCACATTTTCAAAGTTATTGATCAGCTGATTTGATTTAAAAAATTAAAACAGCGTTCCTCATAACAAGATAAGCTGAAAGTCAAAAATATAGCAAAAAACACAGGTGTTCACTGCGAAAAGCCTCAATGCAGTGAACACCTGTGTTTTTATTTTATAAAATGATTGACAAAGATAATTTTAGGTGTATATTCTTAGAAAAGAAGCACATAAATTCATTGATGTATACATTAAAGCACTAAACAGAGGGTGATGTGATATGGGTGGTTTCACTGTTCTTTTATTAGGGTATGGTATGCAGGGAAGAGCATCACTTTTGGACATACTTGAAAATAACTTGATAACCAAAGTAATGGTTGCCGATATATCTGATGAGATCTGGTCCCTACCTGAAAAGCTCAAAGACCAGAGAGTTGAGCCTGTAAAACTGGACATGAGAGATAAGCACTCGGTCCTTGAGCTCATGAGGAAATCAGATGTAATAATTGAGTTGCTTCCGGGCGAATATGCTTTGCCGGCTGCAAAACTTGCTGCTGAAGCAGGGGTGAGCCTCGTCTCGGCTATGTATCTCTTTAATCCGGGAGAACAGGATGAAACAAAAAAGAAGCTTCAGAGAGAAGAGATCTCCAGGCTGAATGAGACAGCAGAATCAAAGGGAATAACGATACTTGAAGAATTTGGTATGGATCCGGGAATCGACCTTGTGTTGGGGGCAAAGGCCGTCAAGGAACTTGATGAAGTCAAGGTCTTCCATTCCTACGGTGCGGGGTTTCCGGAGCTTAAGGCCAGCTGTAATCCCATCAGGTACAAATTTACCTGGTCTGTTATAGGGGTCATGAGATCTTACTTAAGGCCGGCAAGGATAATAAAAAGCGGGAAAATAGTTGATATCCCGGCTGATTCGATGTTCGAAGAAGATAATATGCACTTTTTAAAGCTTCCAGAGTTTGATTCAAAACTCGAATGCTTTGCAAACGGGGACAGTGTAACTTTTTCCGAGATATTCAGACTTGATAAATCGATCAGCAGTATGGGACGTTATATTTGCCGCTGGCCGGGGACCGGTGCGTTCTGGAGTGTAATGGCCAAGAGCGGTTTCTTGTCATCAGCCCCAATAATGACCCCATCAGGTGAAATAGCCCCCGATTCTTTCTGTGCAGCTCTTCTTGGAGGTCAGGAACAGTTTCGTTACAGCGAAGACGAACGTGACGTTGCGCTCATCCGCTCAGATGTAAGGGGATACAAGAAAGGAGAGCCCCTTCGGGTAGTTCTCCAGATAATTGACAAAAGAGACCTGAAGACCGGACTGACCGCAATGCAGAGAACAGTCGGCTTTCCCATGTCTATAGGGGCACAGATGATCCTTGACGGAAGAATATCGCAAAGGGGCATTGTCAATCCCGTCGATATTCCATTTGAACCGTATATTGAAGAACTGGAAAAGCGTGGCATAGCATACACATCTATGACAGAGCAATGGAACGGCAACGAGCGACCCTGAACCTGATAACTAGTAAGTGTTTCGAAAGGGGGCATCGGTCTTTAGGAGGGACGAACAGTATTGGTCAATGTTTGCAACTGAATTAATCAACGAAAGGAGCGGAAGGAAATGGGAGAAATTGCACCGAAGGGATTTATTTCCCTGATACCTGTAATTTTGACGCTGGCGTTGGCATTCAAAACTCGTGATGCGATCTTTTCACTGATGATCGGCTGTATTGTAGGAGTGGTCATTGCCGGTTTTGATCCTGCCACAGGACTTTCAAAGCTCTTCCAGACCTCGCTTGGCAATGGTGATTTCATATGGGTACTTATGATAGAAGTCGCAGTGGGCATCATGATCGCATTCTATTTAAGGGCGAACGTGATATCCGGCTTTGCAGAATGGGGATCTACTAAGATACGCAGCAGACGTGCGGCATCCGGTTTTGGCTGGCTTCTCGGATTGTTTATTTTTTTCAGTGACTATTTCAGCCCGCTTTTCAGCGGTCCAATCGCAAGACCAATCACGGACAAGTACAAAGTATCAAGAGAAATGCTCGCATATACGCTTGACTCTGGCAGCGGCCCGGTCTGTACGTTGGTTCCGCTTTCAGGGTGGGCGGTATATATGGCGGGACTTCTAAAGGGGCATGGTACAGTAACAACAGCTGAAGAAGGTATGGCTGTATTTATCAAATCGATACCCTATAATTTCTATGGCTGGCTTGCTGTAATTGTCTGCGGTCTCTTTGCATTCCAGATCTTACCTAATTTTGGGCCGATGAAAAAAGCTGAAGACCGTGCCAAAAATGAAGGTAAGGTCATCCGTGACGGCGCAACCTCTCTTGCAGGAGCAGAACTGGATGAAATAAAGCCCATTCCGGGCAAGCCGACACATATGCTTTTGCACCTTGTCATCCCGGTGGTGATGCTTATAAGCATTGCAATAGGTACTTTTGTCATACTTGGCGGGGTCAAAATACTTGAGGCGTTTTTTGCTGTAGTAATGTATCAGTCAATTGTTATGGCAATAGGCGGATATTTCAAGAGTGTCAAGGATTTTGTTGAGACCGCGACTGCAGGGATTAAAGCAGTCCTCCCTGCAATATTCATATTGGCTCTTGCTTACTGCATAAATACTATCTCAAAGAGCCTTGGTGCCCAGATTTACGTCATGGAACTGACAAAAGCCTGGATGACCCCGGCAATGCTGCCGGCCATCTCTTTTGCGGCCGGTGCTTGTATATCCTTCTTTACAGGTACATCATGGGGTACCTATGCGCTACTGGTGCCATTTTCGATCCCGATAGCATTCAATCTTTCGGGAGGAAACGTGGGGCCGATAGTGTTTATAACTGTAGGCGCCATAATGGGCGGAGGTCTTTTTGGAGACCACTGTTCGCCTGTATCTGATACGACCTGTCTATCGTCCTTTGGGGCTGCCTCAGACCACATGGACCATGTCATGACCCAGTTACCATATGCACTGGTTACAGCTGTAATAGCATTTGCTCTCTTTGTGGTGTTGGGCATGTCAATGTAGCTTCTGGAAAATAACAGGAATGCAGGGGGCAGCAGACCCCCTGCATTTGCATAAAGGGAGTGATCAAATGAAGAAGAGAGAACCTTGCAGGATAGGGATCCTCTGCTGGGAAGCAGGTCAAGTTCCGAGAGGGCTTGTTCAGCTGGAAACATTGCCGGGGAACAGCACAAACCCAAAGTCATATGCCTTTCCGGTTCGCTTTAACAGGATCAAGGGAGCCAACATCCACACAGTTCTTGAAGATCCCAGCCAGGACGTCCTTAAAAACATGATCGTTGAATCAAAAAGGATGATCTCAGAGGGGATCGAGGCAATAACGACCAGTTGTGGCTTCAATGCCATATTTCAGGAGGAGCTTGCGTTGTCACTTGATGTACCGGTATTCACGTCGAGCCTTCTTCAGGTGCCCCTGGTCCACAAGATGCTGGGGCCGGAAAAGTCTATAGCTGTCATCACCGCAAAAAAGAGCGCACTCAAGGTCGAGCACCTTAGAGCTGTTGGCATTACAGACGGCATCAGACTAAACATAATAGGTATGGAAAATTCTCGGGAG
This sequence comes from Synergistaceae bacterium, assembly GCA_050175815.1. Taxonomy (GTDB): domain Bacteria; phylum Synergistota; class Synergistia; order Synergistales; family Synergistaceae; genus Caenicola. The sequence continues at coordinate 20,821 of JBFXIQ010000016.1, read as the reverse complement.
TGGAACAAGATATTTACAACTCCTGATGACGATGTTGATCTCGATGTTATAGCAGGTGAGGTCATCTGTGCTGCAAAAGAAGCAGTCATGAGGGATAAAAGTATTGGTGCTTTTGTTCTTGAATGTACCGATCTGCCGCCATTCTCGGATCCGATAAGGAAAGAGCTTAACCTTCCGGTATTTGATTTTATTACGATGATGGAATACGTAGCACTTTCAATAGGTGTTGTGAAACCATTTTATAACAATTAGTTTACAGGTTATCAATCCAACGGAGGTGTATCAATATGAAAACAGTTCTACTTTTGGGAGCAGGGCGTATTTCAGGCCCCTTTATCGATTACCTTGATAGAAAATGTGACTGTAAGGTCATAGTGGCCGACCTTTCGGATGAGAACCTTGCTTTTGCTAAAAAGTTCAACGTTTGTTCCGAAGCAGTGAAAGTTAACGCGGGTACTGAAGCTTCAACTCTTATAGAAAAATATAAGGCGGACATAGTAGTAAACTTCCTTCCTCCGGAATTTATGCCCAAAGTCTCTAAAATATGCGTGGACAAAAAAGTCCACATGGTACATCCTGCGTATCTTGATGAAGAAACTAAAAAAATGGCTGACAAGATAAAAGAAGAGGGGCTCATGTTTGTTGTTGAACTAGGACTGGATCCCGGGATCGATCACATGTCCGCTGCCAGAACGATAGATCACATACGCAAAAATAACGGTAAGGTCCAATCATTCCGTTCTCTATGTGGTGCACTGCCCGCACCGGAAGCAAATACGAACCCGTGGGGATATAAACTTTCATGGTCTCCTTCAAGTCTTATAGGAGCCAGCAAAAGAACCGCCAAGATCCTTATTGATGATAAAGAGATTCTCTGGCCTGATGGCGAGACATATAAAAACGTATTTTTATTTGAGGTCCCGGCCTTAGGAGTGTTTGAAGCATATGCTAATGCTGATTCAACTGTATACAAAGAGGGCTATGCTATTCCGGAAGCCAAAACTATCTATCGGGGGACCCTGCGTTATCCGGGTTGGTGTGAAACGATCTGTTATCTGAACGAAATCAATTTCTTTGAGACAGATGTTCGTCCAACAAAAGAGATGACAATTGCGCAGTTTACTTCAATTCAGGCAGGATGTCCGGGAGCCCCGAAGCAAACGCTCTGCAAGCGGCTTGGTCTCGAACCCTGGTCTGCTTTTATACTTCGTATGGAATGGCTTGGATTTTTCGACGAGAGAGTAATTCCTTTTGATTGCTGCTCTCCCAGAGATATCGTATCTCTGCTTTTTAGTGAAAAATTGATATTTGCACCAACAGAAAAAGACATGGTAGTACTGTGTGATGAGGTAATTGCAGAGTACCCCGATGGAAAAAAAGAAAAATACAAGTCAACCTTAATAGATTTCGGCGTTCCGGGCCTATGGACATCTATCGCAAGGACTACCGGCGTACCTCCTGCAATAGCGGTCAAATTTATCCTTGAAGGCAAAATAAGCACCCCCGGTCTTCACGCTCCAATGTCCAAGGAAATATATGAACCTGTTCTAGATGAGCTAAAGAATGAAGGTATAGTCCTCGAAGAGACCATAGAATATGTCTGATTATTTGTTCGTAAATACCTTTAAGTATGTAACTTAGCACTTTAGATTCATTCTTAGCAAGGAAGTGGATGTTTTGAAAAACCCAGTGCTCAAGATTTATTGTGATCCAATATATGAAAATACTAGGAAAATTACACAACATGCAAAGAACTTAGGTGTTTGTGTATGGGGGGTAACAAAAGGACTTTGTGGATCTCCGGAACTTGCTAAACTTTTTATTGAAGGTGGTTGCGCTGGTCTTGCTGATAGTCGTTTAGACAATATTATAAAACAGAAAAGGATGGGCATAAAAGCAAAGTATATGCTTATACGTATTCCTATGCCTAGTGAGATATCAGATGTGGTGGAAATAACAGACTCTGCACTTGTCTCAGACGTTGATACAATAATTATGATAGAGCAGAAATGCACTGCACTTAACAAAATTTATGATGTTATCTTAATGGTGGAAGTTGGAGATCTTCGTGAAGGAATTACAGAGGAAGCAATTTATAGTAATAAAGAAAACTTCAAAAGTCTTAAACAAGTCAGAATAGCTGGAGTTGGCGCAAATTTCAGCTGTTTTGGCGGGATACTCCCATCTCAAGAGAATCTTTCACACCTTATAAAATTTAAAAGAATTGTAGAAGAAATCATAGGATATAAATTAGAAAAGATATCCATAGGAGGAACTACTTGTATTCAAATGTTTTATGATGGTCTTTTACCAAAAGAAATTAATCAACTCCGGTTGGGTAGTGCAATGCTTCGTGGCTCGGTTGCTTGGAAACCTTTTAACTGGCTAAGGCAGGATACGCTTGAATTCAGTGCTGAATGGATAGAAGTTGCGCGAAAACCAAGTAAACCTTGGGGCATTGTGGATCTGGACGCCTTTGGTAATATACCTCATTTTGATGATAATGGTCTGCGAATAAGAGGAATATTAGGAGCAGGGAGGCAGGATATATATCCAGAAGGACTTCGTTCATTGGACCCTGGTGTCAGAGTTTTGGGTGCCTCCAGTGATCATTTGGTATGTGATATCGAAGAAGTGAGTAATACGCCCAAAATTGGCGATCTTGAGTCATTTCATGTTAATTACGCTGCCATGATGACGGCCGCAACTTCTCCCTATGTAGAAAAAATATATTGTTGATTTTCTCGTATAAGAATTTCATATTTCCCATAAATATAATGGGGAGATGGATGTTCTCTTTTAAATAATGTCAATAAATTGGTACATAATGTAATATTCTGAATATTATGGTATGATTTGCTCGTAACGGTTTTCATTATCTTATTTTAATGGGAGATGATATTTGCTATGAAGATCGGATGTCCAAAGGAGATCAAGAACCGCGAATACAGGGTGGGACTTACTCCTGCTTCTGCCTCCACATATGTGAGGGCAGGCCATGAGGTCTTTGTTGAAACAGGAGCAGGTCTGCAAGCTGGTTTTAATGACCATGAATACGTTGCTGCAGGTGCGAAAATTTTGGATTCAGCCGATAAAGTCTGGGAAACAGCGGATATGATCGTCAAAGTAAAAGAACCTCTAAAGGCCGAATACGGCTTGATGAGGGATTCACAAATCATTTTTACCTATTTTCACTTTGCAGCAAACCAGGATCTAACTAATGCATGCCTTGGGTCAGGAGCTACATGTGTAGCATATGAGCTTGTTGCTGAACCGTGGGGGTTGCCGCTGCTTCAGCCTATGAGCGAGGTTGCGGGGAGAATGTCAGTAATAATGGGATCTTATTACCTTGGAAGACCTTTTGGAGGAAGTGGTTTGCTTCCCATGGGAGTCCCCGGTGTTCCGCCTGCGAATGTGCTTGTAATAGGCGGAGGAACAGTGGGCGCAAATGCAGCCAAAGTTGCTTCAGGTATAGGAGCCAGGGTCACTATAGTCGACATTGATCATCGCAGACTTGCTTACCTGTCAGAAATTATGCCATCTAACTGCGTACCGGTATTCAGCGATGTTATGACGGTATCTCATATAATCAAAGATTCAGATCTTGTGATAGGCGCTGTACTTCTTCCGGGCGGAGCTAAGGCTCCTAAACTTGTAACAAGAGAACACCTCAGGTCAATGCGGCCCGGTTCGGTATTTGTTGATGTCGCGATCGATCAGGGAGGAGTAGGCGAAACTTCACGTCCCACTACGCACGATGATCCTGTCTACGTGGAAGAAGGGGTCGTACACTACTGCGTAGCCAATATGCCCGGGGCTTACGCCAGGACCTCAACAATAGCACTTGCAAATGCTACAGTAGGATACGGGGTGCAGTTAGCCTCTAAGGGAACGACCAAGGCTTGTGAAGAAAATCCGGCTCTCTGCAGAGGGCTTTCAGTGCACAAGGGGAAAATAACCCTTCCGGTCGTGGCACAGACATTCAAGATGGAAGACGAGTATATGGAGACATTGGCAGCACTGAAGCTATAAGCTATTTGAACTATATAAATTAAGCACTTATGTTTTTGGATATATAAAATTCAGAGGCGAAAATTGTCGTTTTCGCCTCTGAATTATTTACATCCATCTTTTCAGGTTAGAGAGAAAAAGCTTATGCACATGTTTTGAAACAGGTCCGGGATATCCGTTCCCGATGATCTGATCGCCGACCCTTATTATAGGAAGGATCTCTTTGATAGAGCCAGAGATGAATGCTTCGCCTGCCTGAGAAAGTTCGCTTTCAAGCGGACATCTTTCCTCCACAATAAAGTTGTTTTCTTTAAGAAGTGTTATCAGTATTTCTCTTGTTATTCCCCTGAGGACTTTTCCGACCGGAGCCGTTATTATCCTGCCCTCTTTGCACAGGAAAAAACTGCTTGCAGTGGATTCCGTTATCTCTCCGTTGACTATGTAGAGTGCCTCAAATTCGTTTGATTTGGCTCCCATCATTGGCACGTATCCTGTAAGGTAGTTGGTGCTCTTAGCCTCAGGAAAAGGTCTCTGTGTGTATACCGGCCTCAGTGCTACGCCTTTGTTCAGCTCCTCCTGAGTTAGAACATGTGCTTCCTCGAATATCACAAAGAAATCCGGTTCGGGGAAGTGTCCGTGATCATTTATCCTTCCGCCTGTTATGTAAGGTTTTATCACCAAGTCTTTATTAGGGAGGGAATCGTGGCCAACGCCCCTTCTGATGATATCAGGAAGTTTGTTGATTATTGCTTCCGCTTCTATGCCGCACCTTTTGGCGCTCTCACTTAGCCGATCTATGTGCTGGCCAAGTGCGAATATATTTTTCCCGTAGGTCCTTATTGAATCAAATACACCTATCCCGCGAAGGATAGCCAGGTCTGTCACAGGAATACGACATTCCTCCAATGGCATGAACGAACCCCTGTAGAAGCAAATAGACATAAGCACCAATCCTTTCATAACATGTATACCGGCATACTTCCAACTAAGGAACATTATCACTCAACGAAATAAATTGCAAACGAAAATAGCGAGGACTATAATTCAGCAAATCAATTCGTTTGAGGAGTGTTTTGAATGTCAGAAAAGATACTGGGCGTCCTGGGAGGCATGGGACCGGCCGCTTCGGCTGAATTTTTAAAGATCCTTGCTGAAAAATATCCTGCCGAAAAAGATCAGGATCACCCTGTTGTATACATGATATCGGATCCCAAGATGCCCGACAGAGGGAGCGCAATTGAAGGCCGGGGAGAGGACCCGGAGCCATACATAAGGCGAAACATGGAAAAACTTATCGGATGGGGAGCAGATATTCTTGCTGTTCCATGCAACACTGCACACTATTTTATAGACAGATTCAGGGATGAGATAAAAGTGCCGTTGGTGCACATAATTGAAGCTACAGTAGATGCCTCGATAAAAAGCTCACCAAAAGGTGCCTGGATGATATCTACTGTAGGCACAGCCAGATCCGGCCTCTATCAGAAGGTTGCTGCCGATAAGAACTACCGGCTCGTGATCCCGCCGGAGGATGTTCAGAGCCGGATACAGGAGATCATAATCTGCGTGAAATCCGGAAATATGAAAATGGCTGCAAGGTCTATCGAAGATGCCGTCAAAAAACTCTGGTCCATCGAAGACCTGCCGATAATAACGGCATGCACAGAGCTGCCCCTTGCATATGATGCCTCTGATCTTCCAAAGGATAAAAACATTTCAAGCCTGGATGCTCTTGCCGAGGCCTGTATAAATATCCTTACTGAATAAGCTTATCATCGCTGAGTCTCTGATCGGTCAGTGGCTCAGCTATAATCTCTACTCCATAATTATTACCTTACCTCACCATAGTCGCTCGTATCCCGATCTCAAAACGCATTCGAAATGGTTCGAATGCTATTGTGTTTTTATATGTTTCCTTAACAGGAAACAGCATTCGCCCGATCAAAAGCATGCGGGAAAGACGGTGGGAAAGTTGAATAAGTAATTTTACTGATTGAACCAGAAGGCAAAACATATATTATTCAAAATAACATATTAAGGTATTTAAATACCTTAATTTAAGGTTGGTGATAATGCATGGCTAAGGTAGCGGGTTTCAGCGAGGCGACATACATAGGGCTTCATGCCATGGTCCTGATCGCACAGAAAGATGGCGAAAGGATATCTATAAGAGAAATGGCAGAGACGATCTGCGTCTCGGAGGCACATCTTGCTAAGGTTATCCTGAGATTGGCCCACACCGGACTTATCAGCACAACAAGAGGCCCGGGAGGTGGTGCGGTCCTTGCTAAAAAGCCAAAAGAGATAAGCTTTTTGGACATCGTCGAAGCAATAGAGGGTCCATTGGAAAATTCGGATTGCGTTTTTGGAAAAAGCAAGTGCTCTCGTGAGGGATGTATATTCGGGGATTTCCTGTTAAAGATGACAAAAGAAGCAAAAGAGTGGCTCAGATCTAAAACATTGGATGAATTTTAAACAACTTTTCAGGAGGTCAGGTCAATGAGAAAGATAATCAGGATCGACGAAGAAAAATGTGACGGATGCGGACTTTGCGCTGATGCTTGCCACGAAGGCGCGATAGTTATAGAGAACGGTAAGGCAAAATTAATAAGCGACAGCTACTGTGACGGTCTTGGAGACTGTATTGGAGAATGTCCCCAGGGTGCTATATCTTTTGAAATGAGAGAAGCTGCTGCCTATGATGAAGCAGCTGTTAAGGCAAGGATGGCAGCCAGAAAGAAAGAGCCCTGCAGCGGAACGCTCCCTTGTGGATGCCCCGGAAGCATGGCGAAGGAACTAAAGTCTGACAAGCCTGTACAGAAAGAGGAGAAAGCTTCTTGCAGACAGGAGTCAGAGCTTTGCAACTGGCCTGTCCAGCTCTCTCTCGTACCGGTCCAGGCGCCATACCTCGAAGGGGCTAAGCTTCTTATTGCTGCTGACTGCACGGCATTTGCATGTCCCAACTTCCACAGGGACCTCCTTCCCGGCAAGGTGTGCCTCGTTGGATGTCCCAAACTGGACGAAGTGGAACCATATATTGAAAAACTTGCACAGATCATAAAACTGAACGGTATTGAGGAGATCGACGTGGCCTATATGGAAGTTCCATGCTGCGGCGGACTTGTAAAACTTGTGGATACAGCAGTAAAGAAATCAGGCGAGGCGGTAACTTTGAAACTGATAAAACTTTCAATGACAGGCAAGTTTCTTGAGGTAAGGCAGATATTCCCGAACTAGGGAATTTATTTTACCACGCCGGAAAATCGGCAGAATAATTAAGGAGAGTGACTTCGATGTTTTGTTATCAGTGTGAACAGGCTGCAAAGGGTACAGGATGCACAGCAATGGGAGTATGCGGCAAAGATCCGAAAACAGCGGCACTTCAGGACCTTCTTCTCTATGAGACGATGGTTCTTTCCAAAGCAGCCCTTGAGTCAGGAGATAATCCCGACGAAGTGTCCAAAATGGTCATCGAAAACTTGTTTACAACAGTAACAAATGTAAACTTTGATCCCGAGACTCTTGCAGATCTGGTCAGAAGTACAAGAAAGGCGACAGACGAGTTTGCCGGCGGATGCTCATGCTGCTGCGGATGTGGAGCTTCAGAAGAGCCTACGACCGACGAACTGGTCGAAGAGGGACAAGAGTACTCCCCCCAGGCCGACATCGACAAGTACGGCGCAGACCTTGGCGGTCTCAAATGGCTTGCTGTATACGGACTTAAGGGTATGGCCGCATATGCCGACCACGCATGGATCCTTGGCCAGAAGGACAGGCAAGTCAACAAGTTCTTCCTCGAAGCAATGTCAGAACTCCTTAACGAGGATATTACAATTGATTCGATGCTTGCGCTCAACCTCAAAATAGGTGAAGTCAACCTTAGGGTCATGGAACTTCTTGATGCAGCCAATACCGGAACATACGGACATCCCGAGCCGACGATGGTCAGAGTGACCCCCGTGAAGGGCAAAGCGATCCTTGTCTCAGGACACGACCTCGGCGATCTCGAAGAGCTGCTGAAGCAGACAGAGGGCAAGGGGATCAACGTCTATACGCACGGTGAGATGCTTCCCTGCAATGCTTATCCCGAACTTAAGAAATACCCCCATCTCGTGGGCAACTACGGCGGAGCATGGCAGGATCAGCAGAAGGAATTCGACGAATTCCCCGGTGCGATCCTTATGACGACCAACTGCATCCAGAAGCCCAGGGAGAGCTACATGGCAAGGATCTTCACATGCGGACTTGTCCAGTGGCCCGGAGCAGTACATGTTGAGAACAGGGATTTCGCTCCAGTTATAAAGGCAGCGATTGAGGCTCCAGGATTCACGGAAGATGCCCCTGAGAAGAGGATCATGATAGGATTTGCCCGCAATTCAGTACTTGGCGCCGCAGGCAAAGTAGTGGAACTTGTCAACGCAGGAAAGATCCGTCACTTCTTCCTTGTCGGAGGCTGCGACGGTGCCAAGTCAGGACGCAACTACTACACGGAGTTTGCCGAGAAGGCTCCTAAGGATACTGTCATCCTCACGCTTGCATGCGGCAAGTTCCGCTTCAACAAGCTTGAATTCGGAGATATCGAAGGCATACCCCGTCTCCTTGACTGCGGACAGTGCAATGATGCCTACTCTGCAATAAAGATCGCGGTTGCACTTGCGGATGTCTTCAAAACAGATGTCAACGGACTTCCCCTCTCACTGATACTTTCATGGTACGAGCAGAAGGCGGTATGTATCCTTCTTACGCTTCTGCACCTTGGGATAAAAGATATAAGGCTTGGTCCCACGCTTCCTGCATTCATCGGCCCGGCAGTCCTTGACGTGCTTGTGCAGAACTTTGATATTAAGCCGATCGGAACAGCGGAAGAGGATCTAAAGGCGATTCTTGGCTAATAAGCTAACGGAAGACATAAAGTCCTCTGCAAATTTAAAAAAAGGGACCCGGTCAGGCTGTCAAAAGCCAGGCCGGGTCCTAAAATATCTGGGGTGTTCAACTCATGTATGAAAAATAAAATGTTGTGTTGATCTTTCTCTGAGATCAATTATTTTGAAATGGCTTTTGATACTATCTCTTTTGCCTCATCGTTTATAGCGTCAAGGTGTTCACTGCTTATAAGGCTTTCAGCGTAGATCTTGTAGATCTCTTCTGTCCCCGAAGGCCTGGCTGCGAACCAGCCGTTTTCAGTGGTCACCTTAAGTCCGTCGATCGGGGCTCCGTTTCCCGGAGCAGTTGTCATCTTTGCGATGATTTCTTCCCCGGCAAGTGTGCTCGCTGTCACATTTTCGGGCGAAAGTTTTTTCAGTTTGTTTTTTTCTTCATGTGAAGCAGGAGCATCCTTGCGGGAGTAGTAGGACTCTCCGAACCTATCAGTCAGCCTTCTGTAATGTTCGGCCGGGTTTTTTCCTGTTACTGCAGTCATTTCAGCAGCAAGGAGATCCATAACAAAACCATCCTTATCCGTAGTCCACACGTTTCCGTCCTTTTTGAGGAAAGTTGCGCCTGCGCTCTCTTCTCCTCCAAAACCCAGCATGCCGGACTTCAGACCGTCGACGAACCATTTGAAGCCTACCGGAACTTCGTAGAGTTTCCTGCCGATCGAAGCCACAGCTTTGTCGATCATTGAGCTTGAGACAAGAGTTTTGCCTGCCACACAGTTATCATTCCAGCCCGGTCGGTGAGTGAAAAGATACTCTATTGCGACCGACAGATAGGCGTTGGGCGCCATTAGGCCATCCTTTGTCACTATCCCATGGCGGTCATAGTCAGGGTCGTTTCCGAATGCGATGTCGTATTTGTCTTTAAGCCCGACCAGGTTTGCCATTGCGTATGGAGAGGAGCAGTCCATGCGGACTTTGCCGTCGTGGTCAAGCGGCATAAAGGAAAAAGTGGGGTCGACATCCTTGTTGATAACGTCGATATCCAAACCCCATATCTCAGCTATCGGTGCCCAGAAGTGTACTCCGGAGCCTCCCATCGGATCTGCTGCCATCTTCAGTCCTGAGCCGCGGATAGCCTCGATGTCAATAATCTCTTCAAGAGCTTTGACGTAGGGAATGATGTAGTCGATCAACAGAACATTGTCACATGAAAGAGCCTTTTTGAAATCTATCCGTTTCACATCTTTAAGTCCTCCTGTAAGTATCTTGTTCGCCCTTTTTTCGATCATTGAGGTAATGTCAGTGTTTGCAGGGCCCCCTGATGGAGGGTTGTATTTAAAACCTCCGTCTTCGGGCGGATTGTGTGAAGGAGTTATGACTACACCGTCAGCGATGGGCGCCCCCAAACCTCTGTTCCAGGAAAGTATGGCGTGGGAGATCACGGGCGTAGGTGTGTAGCCGAAGCCGCTCTGTATCCTGACAAGAACGCCGTTAGCCGCAAAGACTTCTACGCTCGTCCTTAGAGCAGGTTCGGAAAGGGCGTGTGTGTCCATTCCGATAAAAAGAGGTCCTTTTATGCAATTTGTATTTCTATACTCGGAGATCGCCTGTGAGATTGCCATTATATGGTCTTCGTTAAAACTCCCTTTTGCGGAAGACCCTCTGTGGCCGGATGTCCCGAATGAGACCCTGTTTGATTGGTCAGCAGGATCCGGGTGCTCGGTATAATACGATGAAACAAGCCTCGAAATGTTTGTCAGTTCTCTTTTAAGCAAGATGATCACCTCTTGTTTGTAGTTATGATCAGATTCGTAAGAGTCAACATAAAGTTGCTCTTTGTTTTTAACTGTCATCTGATTTGAGCCATTTAATTATACGAATATGATATCTCTCTGATCAAAATTAATCCTTGCTTCTGCAATATTTCGTTAATTTGTTCTTTGGATTTTTGGCATATAATAATACCCGTAAAGAAGGAGAGGTGCCGGTATAATGCATTTGTTCACAGTGATAGCGATCGCGTCAGTACTTGTAGCTGCATACATTATAGCATCGGTGGCCAGGCTGAAGGAAAACAGCGCCGCCATGGAGCAGGTATCAAGAGAACTTCTTGTCAGGCTGCAGAATATTGAAGGAAAGCTTGAAGATACTGAACGTGACATTAATTCAGAATTTGTTTCAATGAGAAAAGAGCAGCGTGATGAAGCCAGAGCGAGCCGTGAAGAGCAGTCCAAAGGTCTGGCCTATTTCGGTGAGTCTCAGTCAAAAAGGATCAAAGAGATCGGAGATCTGCAGAGGGAAAGCCTCGAAGCTTTTTCACAGCAGCTGACCAATATCAGCCGACTTAACGAGGAAAAACTCGAGGCGATCAGAGGAACAGTTGAGGTAAAACTTCAGGAGATCCATAAAAACAACGAGGAAAAATTAGAAAAAATGCGTGCCACAGTCGACGAACAGCTTCATTCTACACTTGAAAAAAGACTGGGAGAGGCTTTCTCAACGGTATCCGAGAGGCTGGAACTCGTCCACAAGGGATTGGGTGAGATGAAAGCCCTCACAGCTGACGTAGGAGACCTTAAAAAAGTTCTTTCCAACGTAAAGGTCAGGGGCACCTGGGGGGAGACCCAGCTCCGTGCACTTCTAGAACAAATACTCACAAAAGACCAGTATGCAGAGAACGTCGCAACCCGGCCCAATTGCGGCGAAAGGGTGGAGTTTGCGATATCCCTTCCGGGAGCTAACGACTCAGCATCGCCTGTATGGCTTCCTATAGACTCCAAGTTCCCTCTTGAGGACTATCAGAGGCTGGAGACAGCTTCTGAAAACGGAGATGTGCAGGCACTGGCGGATGCCCAGAAAGCCCTTAAGAACCGAGTATTAGAAGAGGCAAAGACAATAAGGGACAAGTATCTCGAGCCTCCATACACAACGGATTTCGGTATTCTTTATCTTCCTGTCGAAGGTCTCTATGCAGAGATACTCCGGATAGACGGACTGTGCGATATCCTATCCCGTGAATACAGAGTTGTACCTGCTGGGCCTACCACGATTGCCGCCCTGCTTAACAGCCTCCAGATGGGATTCCGCACCCTTGCGATAGAAAAACGTTCAAGCGAGGTATGGATACTCCTTGGAAAAGTCAAGACTGAATTTGATAAATTTGGTTCAGTTCTGGAAAAGACAAGGCAGAAGATAGAACAGGCAGGGAAAGAGCTTGAAAATGCCGAGGTCAGGACCAGAGCGATCAAAAGGACATTAAGGACGGTAGAAGGCATCCCGCTGCAGGCAGGGGAGGAAGACATTTCCGAGAACTGCGAAATACCTGAATAAATTAGCGGAAAATTTTGAACTGCCGTACCTGTTGCTTGTCTCAGATCTTAAATATATAATTATGATCTACCGTTAGGGGTGGCGTTATGGAACGGGAGAAGCTATGTATTATCGGAAATGCAAAATCTCAGATGGGAAACCCGATAACACACCAGTTTTCGCAATTTTTCATTACTTTCATTGCAGACGGTGAGTCAGGCGAGATATTGGATCTCGAAGCTTCGGTAGTACTGGAGCTGACGAATAGGTTCATAAAGGATATTTTTCTTGGTCGGTCGCTGGCCGAGGTAGACCAGAAAATAATAGAGAAGATAGATCACACCTATCTGGGCTCGTCCCAGAAAGCGATCCAGGTAGCATACAAAGACGCGGTAAAAAAGTACAGATCATGGAACAAAGGTATAATAATAACGGAATAGCTGCCTTGTCCACCCGCCTGTAAGCTATACGTTTACAGCAATGGGGAGAAGATCCAGCACCTTTTGGACATCTGTTTATCAGATGCCGAAAGGTGCTTTTTTGTTTCTATCTGCTGCAGCACATTGGGCCAGCTGCTGTAAATTATAAACACTGAAACCTAAAAAAGAAGAACGAGGGGGATTGCTGATGGAAACATCTTTTTTTAAGAAAGATCCATGCAGGAAAAGAGGTGAGGAATTATGAAGATAACCGGGATAAAAACCGGAGTTCTGAGGACACCGCTCAAAGTACCCTTTAAAACAGCGGTCAGGACAGTCGATGAAATGACCGATGTGATAGTAAGGATAGATACTGACTGTGGGATATCCGGATGGGGTTCTGCGCCCCCAACCGGAAAAGTGACAGGAGATACTGTCGGATCTATAAGGGGCGCAATTGATGAAATGATTAGGCCTGTAATGACGGGAATCGATGCATCCGACCTGGAGCAGAGCCTTGACATCCTTGACGCGTCCCTGATAAGGAACACCAGTGCCAAAGCTGCGATCGACATCGCACTCCATGACATATGGGCGAGGTCTATGAAACAGCCTGTATGGAGGCTTTTCGGGGGAAGCGGAAAAAAAGCAGTTGAAACTGATGTCACAATAAGCGTCAACAGTCCTGAAGAAATGGCTGAGGACTCCAGGAAAGCGCTTAAGGACGGTTTCAGGATCATAAAAACAAAAGTAGGAATCGATCCTGAGATCGATTTTCTGCGTCTGAAGGCTATACGCGATGCGGTCGGCAGTGGAGTTAAGATCAGGATCGATGCCAATCAGGGCTGGAAGCCCAATGAGGCCGTAAGGATCCTTAATCGGATGCAGGATGCCGGTTTTGACCTTGAGCTTGTTGAGCAGCCTGTAAAGGCCGGCGATCTGGATGGGCTTGCTCATGTAACTGCAAATTCACCGGTGCCTGTCGCAGCTGACGAAAGCTGCTGGTCGGCGCGTGACGCAATGGAGATACTCAGGCGACGTGCAGCAGATATGGTCAATATCAAGCTTATGAAGTGCGGAGGAATAAGGAACGCACGACAGATCATCGCACTCTCACAGGCTATGGGAGCAGAGGTAATGATAGGCTGTATGCTCGAAGGTAAGGTCTCGTGCGCCGCTGCTGTCCATCTGGCTTCTGCTTACAGCTGTATAACCAGGGTCGATCTGGATGGTCCGGTCTTATGCAGTACAGATCCGGTCAAGGGAGGTCCGATCTTTGACGGCGGTCCGAGGATATTGCTGACGGAAGATCCGGGGTTTGGAGTAGAGGATGTTTTCGGTCTGCAGTGGTCCAATTAATGATTTATCTTTTTTATCCAAAAAGAACAAATTCATTATTATGAGGAGGTTTTTTATATGATAACCAATGGTTTTGCATATCTGGCATTCCTTGTATGTTTTGCCGGTATCGTATCTTCCCTCGAGCGGAAGTACAAAGATACCACTTTCTTCAAGTATGTGCCAACACCGGTCATTTTATATGTCATGTGCATGCTCTTTGCCACTTTCGACCTTTGGGAGAACAATGATTCGATAAAGGCTACCTACAGGGCTGTAAGGGGCAACCTCATTCCAGCCATGATCTTTATAATGCTGCTGCGCTGCGACATAAGGAAGATCCTCAAGCTTGGACCGAGGATGCTTCTGGGATTTTTCTGTGCTACCTTTACGATAATGGTAGGCTTCGTAGTGATGTTTGCCCTTATGAAGAATGGTTTTCCGCCCGAAGCCTGGAAGACATGGGGAGCACTTGCGGGCAGCTGGATCGGGGGGACAGCCAACATGGTCGCCATTCAGGGAGCGCTTGGCATCAACGATTCAGCAATGGGCTACACGCTGTTGGTTGACAATGTCAACTACTCTATATGGGTAATTATGCTGCTTGCAACAGTTCCCTACGCATATATTTTCAACCGCTGGACAAAGAGCGATACCACCCTTATAGATTCAATAGGCGAAACCTTGTCGCAGACCGATGATAATGCGAGAACAAAAATGGAATCGAGCGACCTGTGTCTCCTCATCGGAGCCGGTATTCTCGTTTCGGCGCTTTCAAGCTGGCTTGCCTCCATACTATCCCCAATGCTTGTTGAAACATTCGGAAAGAGCGATTTCTATTCTGCAAACACAGTCACGATAGTGCTTGCTACAGTCGCCGGTGTTGTTTGCGCTCTTACCCCGCTCGGCAAAGTGCCCGGATCCTCACCTGTTTCAATGACGATGCTCTATGTAATAATATGCCTTATAGCGTCCAGAGCGTCGTTTAAAGAACTTACGGACGCTCCTTACTATCTCTTTGCCGGATTTGTGATACTTGCGATCCATGCAGCCTTAATGGCTCTGCTTGCCAAACTGTTCAAGCTGGACCTCTTTACATGTGCAGTGGCAAGCCTTGCAAACATAGGCGCTGTAGCCGCTGCACCCATAATTGCGGCGGCTTACAAAGAGACCCTTGTTCCCGTTGGTGTTCTGATGGCTTTGATGGGATATGTCCTTGGGACATTTGGCGGCCTCACTGTAGCAAAAATACTCTCAATGATCGCGGGAGTCTGATAATTATTCAAATACAGAGGGAGAGCGGCCGGCACGACAGCTTCTCTCCCTTAAGAAGGCGGGTTGTGTATGGAAAATTTGATGCATAAGATCATTGATGACGATTTTGAAGACTTGCTGAAGGACTTGCTGTCGTCCCTTATGATCCGAAGTGTTTATGACGAATCGCTCGTCTCCGTGGAACACCCTTTTGGTCCGGTGATGTCTGAAGCCCTTGAAGGCTTCCTAAAGTGCGCTGAAAAACTTGGTTTCATGACCGCCAATATTTCGAATTACGCCGGGTATGCTGAAATGGGCAGCGGAGAAAAACTTGTGGGGATTCTTGCGCACCTTGACGTGGTCCCGGAGGGAGAGACGACGGCATGGACCGTCCCTCCATACAGTGGCAGGGTAGTTGACGGCAGGCTCTATGGAAGGGGCTCACTCGATGACAAAGGGCCTGCATTTTCTGTGCTATACGCAATGAAAGCTCTGCGTGATTCCGGTTTCAAACTTGAGTGCCGGATCAGGCTGATAGTAGGACTGGACGAGGAAAGCGGCGGGAGATGTATTGCCAGATACCTCGAAACGGAAGAAATTCCCGGATCAAGCTTTTCTCCTGATGCCAACTTCCCGTTGATCAACGCTGAAAAGGGAATATTTCACTGCCGGGTGGAAAAAGAATTCTCAGATACGGGAAAAGGTTTTGCCCCGCACCTTCTCTCCATCAGAGGCGGAGAGAGATATAATGTCGTTCCGGATTCTGCAGAGGCGGTCTTTGACGGTCTCTTTGAAGAAAATATCATAAAGAAACTGAGGTCTGCGGAGGGCGTCATTATCGGAGGTACAGATGGAAAAACCATCATAAGGGCAAAAGGAGTATCAGCTCATGCAATGTCGCCGGAGCTGGGAACAAATGCAGTTGAATTGCTCCTTGGAGCGCTCTCATCCTTTGACTGGGAGCCAAAGGAGTTATCTGACTTCTTGCGTAAGGCTGCCAAAAGATTTAAGGGCACAGACGGAGCCGGAATAGGACTTGAAAGAAGGGACGAGGTTTCAGGATCTCTTACTTTCAACACTGCAATGATAAGGCTGGAAAACGGGACTTGCAGGATAAGTTTTGACCTGCGTTACCCTGTTACGCTCTCAGGAGATGAGCTTGCAGAAGATTTTAAAAAATCAGCGGAGAAGCTTGGCGCCAATTTCTTAGTCGACAGGGACAAAAAGCCGCTATTTGTCGATCCTTCAAGCCCACTGATAAAAAAACTTCTTGAGGCATATAAGAAAGTCACAGGATCAACAGCTGAACCGATCAGTATCGGCGGGGGGACCTACTGCAGGTATCTTCCAAACTCAGTCTCTTTTGGCCCCGTATTTCCCGGTGATCCTGATGTCATCCACCAGCCTGACGAACACGTGACCCTTGAAAATCTTCGGAAGATAACTCACATATACGCTGAAGCTCTCATGCTCCTTGCAGTTTAGTCAGAGATATTGCAAAAACCGTTGCTGCCAAGATCTTTGTAGAAACGTCGCCAAGGCAGCAACAGATCATTACAAATTTATGGTTTTGTATAGCGGCCGATGAATAAAATTACCCCGGTCCGGTTGTCTCTGATCATGTAAATAAATGGTCTGTCTGCCTTGAATTCGATAATTTCCTCCGGATCATGCATCACAGATGTCTTGGTCATTATTACGGCTGTTGCCGCTGCGGCCTCTGTGCCATCTTCTCCGACGTCAAGGAATGTCTTGTGGATAGCTGCCCCGATATAGAGATTTTTCTTCCCGTTCATTCCCGAAAAATCTGCGTCCCTTGCTTTAAATGCGCTAGCCATCCCCATTTCCTTCAGCGCATCGTTGAGTTCGAAACTCTGTTCTGTCTTAAATTTGGGGATAGTCAGCCTGACCTTTTTGGGAGACATAAAAGATGTCCATTCTGTGAATTTCAGATCGTCAAGTTTTTTTTCTATCTTCTCCAGTTTTACTCCTTTGTGGGGCAGAAGTATCAGCATTGAAAACCTGTTGTTGCTGTATGGTATCTCAGCTATTTCAAGGTCGCTTTCTTTGGAGTATCTGATCCCTTTGTCAGTCTTGTCCATCATAACAGTGGGGACAGATTCAGATGGGCTTATGTGAAAAGGCATTGCCCGGGAATTCTGTAGATCAAACTTGTTCATCCATTCAGATTTGAAATAGATCGTGTTAGTCAGTACCAGAGAGGTGTCTTTTTTCAGGATCCCCTCTCCGACGAGGTTTGTTATTTTCCCCTCTGTCTCCTTATCCACCCATCTGTTTATAGTCTCCCTTGCCTCTTCTGTTTTTTTCCTGTAATCCAGAGGGGTCAGTGATGCTTGGTAGAAGCGGCTTACTTTGCTGGTGAAACTGTCAAGCAGGTGTTCATCTTTGGCAGGCCAGAGAGCATTGGCAGTTTTAACAGAGGCTGTCTCACCCGGGACCGAGTTGATATCATTTATAAGTGCAGCCATGCTTCGGTGAATTCCCGGATCAAGATGCAGCACGCTTTCCATTTCCCTTGCTGTTTTGCCTTCCGCTCCCGCGTAAGTCATTGAGAGCGCGGAAGAAATGCTGTATGGGGATATGAAGAGGCCATTTCTGTTCTTTGCTGCCAAATACCTGTATATTTCAAAAGTGAATTTATTTACCGATCTTACAGCCTGGAAATTGAGCGGTCTCTCTTTTGATCCTGAACCGGCTTGTATTTCCATTGCAGACAGACCCGCACCAAGCGCCATGTCCTCAAGCTCAGTCCTGATCTTGTCATTGTCCTGACCTTGCGTTTCAAGTTCATTCCTGTATCCGTTAATTAGCTGTCTCATGCTGCTAAGTTCATCATCTCCCAATAACAACGGATCAGTTCTGATATTTTTAATAGCTTCAATTATCATATTTGCTGCCTGCTCTTTTGTGTAAGTGCTTTCACCGGGGATTACTTTTTCTTCGATCAGGTCCTTTTGGTAGAGGATCTCAAGAGAATGGTATGTCCAATGGTAAGGCGGAATCAAGTCAGAGGCTGAGGCTGCAGGCGGAATAATCAGTAATATTAAAGTAATGATCAAAAACAGCTTTTTCATTGTTTCTGTCTCCATTCCGTTTTGTAAAATCTGACTATGCATTATAGAACAAAATATTTATGTTTCATTTAGTATTCATACTGATTCTGGGGAAGGACAAGATAGTTTTATGCCGTTTGACGTTGAAAGAGAAAGCTAGATGAATTTTTTATAAATTCAATTTATTAAAGTTCGTTATTTTTGCGAATTCCCAACTCTCTGGATAAGGTTGATATAATAGTGGCTGACTATAATAAGTTTTTTAACTCCTGGGAGGAATATCAATGCGGTCAATGACAGTAGATCCTGCAAAATGTACCAGATGCGGAATTTGTGTGAAAGCGTGCCCGGCAGGTATAGTTAAGTTTGGAAAGACCGGTCTGCCGGAGATGGATGTAAGGGCTTCAGCGAACTGCATTGAGTGCGGACATTGCGCACTCTTTTGCCCCGAAAGCGCCAATAGTCTTTCTTTCCTGAAAAATGAAGAGATGGTGGCAGTTACAGGTCTCAAAATGCCATCAGCACAAGAAGCGATGAATTTCATTAAAACAAGGAGAAGCATCAGGCGTTTCAAAAAAGAACCTGTTTCCCAGGAGATATTTGATCAGATCTTTGATGCTGTAAAGCTTGCTCCAACTGCATCAAACCAACAGCCTGTCAGGTGGGTAGTATCTGCAGATCCTGAAAAAACGCAGGAGATAACGAATCTTATCCTTTGCTGGATGAGAGAAGAAATATTTAAAGATCCGACCTCCCGGATCTCGCTTATCGGAGCATCTATGATAGCAAAGGCCAAAACTGGGGAAGATGCCCTCTTACGTGGTGCGCCTCATGTTGCCGTTGCGGTAGTGCCAAAGGCCCACATGTGGCCGGAAGATGCTTCTATAGCTCTTACATACTTTGAACTGGCAGCGCATGCCCTTGGCATCGGAGCCTGCTGGGGAGGGTTTCTCACTGCAGCAATAAGGAATTTTGAAGGATTAAGAGATTATCTTGCCATAGGCTCTGATGAACATGTCTGCGGAGCACAGATGTTTGGTTACCCGCTGCTCAGGCCCGCAAGACAATATCCGACAAGAAAACCGCTGAATATTTCATGGATCAAATAAAAGAGGGGAGCAGTCCTTTAAATTTATACCTTATAATATTTGTACAGATATTATTTCAGTTCTGGATCGATCTGATGCAGCGAGGAATTCAGGGGGTATTGCAATGACACAAAAAGACTACACGCTTGCGACTACGATAAGGGTAAGGTACAGCGAGACTGACCAGATGGGGGTCGTCTATTACGCGAACTACCTTGACTGGTTCGAGGTAGCCAGAACAGAGTTTTGCCGTCTGACGGGCATCTCCTATTCAAAATGGGAAGAGGATGGTCTGATCCTTCCTGTCGTCGAAAGCCACTGCCGATACAAACATCCTGCAAGGTATGACGACCAGATACAGCTCTGGTGCAGGATAACAGATGTGAAAATTTACAGCGTGACATTCGAATACAGGCTGTTGAAGGCTTCTGACTATAAACTCATTGCGGAGGGCTGGACAAAACATGGATGTACAAACTGTGATGGACGGCTCTACAAAAAGGAACATCCCTTTTATAACTGGTTGATCTCCCAAGAGCGGCTGAAACCATCGGGAGAATAGTAAGATCAGAAACAGGAGAGGTTTTTCATTAATAGAACTTCTTGTGGTGATGCTGATCATTGGTGTGATCGCGGCAAGTTCCTCTTTTATGTTTTCCGATGTTAAGGATGGAAACAAACTGATCAGGGAAGAGGCTGACAATTTTGCCTTGTGGCTGACAGACCGCATGTCAAGGGCGCAGTTCGAGGAATGCAGTTTCAAACTCTCGATGTCTCAGAAGAGCATTAAGAATACATCCTTCAGGCTTACGTGGCAGGGGGGTATAGATCATGGAAAGACAGAGCATTATGGTACGTCTAGAGCCAGAATATTTCCACAGACCGGAGACCTTTCAAAATCACGTATATTTGACGGAGAATGGAGTTCACTCACCCCGGCTCTTACAGTAGATGTCAAACCGGAGCCGCCAAATGAAGGCAAAACTCTTTATGTTGTTGTCTCGGGAGCAGGGTGTGTGACAATAAGGGACACGATCAACTGAAAACTCGATGTATAATTGTCCGACTTAACATATTATATTATTTAGGATGTGCTTTTTTTTGGAAAAGAATAAATCATGGCATTATGAAATAGATTTTAGATGTTCCTTTGGCATGTGGCCTTTTAAAAGGACTCTGGAGATAACACCCAAAGGCTTTTACTGGTGTGGAGAACTGATCCCCATGAAAAATATTACACGACTCAGATGGGGAGTAGATCTCAGAAGGGGCGGAGTCTTCCCCAAACGGGTATATGTTGCAGTCTTTGGCACATCTGACAAAGAATACACGATAAAAACAAAACAAAAAGATTTTTATGAGCATCTTACCGACAAGTATTGGAAAGCAGTGGGAAGGCGCCTTTTTTCTGAAATGATGGAGGGTCTTGCTGAGGGAAAGAAGTATCCTTT
>JBFXIQ010000015.1:19264-26787 GCA_050175815.1 Synergistaceae bacterium | reverse complement strand
GATGGGACAGCAGCAACAGGAGTAAAAACCGCTTTATATTTGTCGGACGCCTTACAAAGATAAAGGGGCTCGATACAGTTATTGAAGCATTGGGAAAATTAAAGAATGACAATTGGACGCTTGACGTACTAGGAGACGGTCCGGAAATAGGAGAACTTGAGAAACGTAGTAATATACTGGGACTCAAAGACAAGATAACCTTTCATGGTTACTCTGAAGATGCAGATATTTTTATGTCGAAGTCATCATGTCTCCTTTTTCCTTCAAGTAGTGAAGGATATGGACTTGTACCTGCGAGGGCTGCCCAGATTGGGTTGCCAGTGATAGCGTCAAATATCCCGACGATTTTAAAAATGGCAGGATCAAATAAGTATCTGGTGGATCCAGGGGATGTAGAAGGCTGGCACAGAGCAATCTTTGATTTTATATCTTCTGGAAAAGCTGTTGAAATGCCCCTTGTAAATATAAACTCATTCGAGAGAATGGTTGATTCTAACGAATCTGTTTATTCTGATTTACTTTGTAAATAGATTTTATTGCTGAAGGCTTCAAGCAAAGGAGAGGTTCTCATGGGGAACGAAAAGAAAAAGGTATTGCTTATACGGTTTTCGTCCTTGGGAGATGTAGTTTTAGCAAACTTTTTTGCAAAGAAAATAAAACAGAAAAATCCGCTTTGGCACTTAACGTGGCTGGTGGATTCCGTGTACAGGGATATAGTCATACCTCAGCCGTGGGTCGACGATGTGATAGTCTGGAACAGAAAGAAAGACGGAAACCTTGGATTCATTAAAATAATTAAATTTATCAGATCCCAGAACTTTGATATCCTTATTGACATGCACAACACTGACAGGAGCAGTTTGTTGTCATTATTATCGGGAGTACCTTTAAGATATGCTGATCGGTTTAGACTGCCTTTTGCTCACAATATTCATTCATTTAAAACTATCGCAGATGAAAGTGAAAAAATTTCCGAATGTTCTGCATATCTTCATCCTACTGGATCACATAAAATCATTGATCGATATTTTAATAACAGTAAAGCAAAAAAACGATTGACTCTTGCAATAGGCGCGAGTTATGAAAATAAACGCTGGCCAATTAATAGATGGATCGAATTTGTTAAATTGGCCTTAGATGCAAATTTTATTTTATACCTTGTTGGAGACGGTGAGGATGAAATAAGAGGAGCTGAAGAAGTAACGAATGCTGTAAAGTCAGAAGAGCTGGTGGATCTAGTCGGCAGATTGTCATTATCAGAACTGGTCCAGGTAGTTAATGAAACTGATGCCACTATATCAGGAGACACTGGTATATTGCACATCGCCAGGGCACTTGGGAAACACATAATAGGCCTTTTTGGTCCTAATGTTCTCAGTGCTGATTATATGCAAAGCTTGTCGAAAGCACTTTATTGCAGCTGTCCCGAACTAGGGTGTAAAAACTGGAGATGCTCTAAACCATGTCTTGATACTATACCTGCTGAAGCAGTGCTTGAAAGTGTCATGGAAATTGTGGAAAGAGGTGATAGTAAATGAGATTTGTTGTGACGGGCGGAGCGGGATTTATTGGCAGCTGTATAGTTCGCAAATTGAATGATTTAGGACACAGCGACATAATAATAGTCGACAACATTGCTTCAACTGAAAAATGGAAAAACATCAGAAATAAAAGTTTTTGTGACTACATACAAAAAGATTTATTTTTGGATATTTTGCCCTCTCTGAGAGATGTGACACATGTCATACATATGGGAGCATGTTCCTCAACAACCGAAAAAAATTTCGATTATCTTTATGGGAATAACTTTGATTATTCAAGACGGCTCTGGGAATACTGTTCAAAACAAGGGATATCGTTTATTTATGCAAGCAGTGCCGCAACGTATGGTGACGGTGCTTTGGGCTTCAGCGATAATATCGGGATAAAAAAGCTTATTCCTTTGAATGCTTACGGATATTCAAAACAAATGTTTGACCTGTGGGCGGAAAAACAAATAAACAAGCCCAAGCAATATGTCGGAATGAAGTTTTTTAATGTATATGGTCCCAATGAGTATTTTAAGGGAGACATGGCAAGTGTGATATATCATGCATATTGCTCGGTCAAACGTGATGGCAAGATACGGCTTTTCAAATCGTACCGGGAAGAGTTCTCAGACGGAGAGCAAAAAAGGGATTTCCTTTATGTCAAGGATTTGTGCAGCGTGATAAAGTTTTTTATCAACAGGCCTGACTTAAATGGTTTGTTCAACTTGGGTACTGGGAAGGCAGAAACATTTAATCAGCTTGCAGGATCCGTATTTAACGCCTTAAACATGCCCCATGCCATTGAATATATTGATATGCCGGAATCAATACGAGCAAAGTATCAATATTTTACAGAAGCTGATATCAATAAGCTTCGTTCGGTCGGATATGAAGAGGAGTTCCATGATCTTAAAAAAGGAACAGAAGATTATGTTAATAATTATTTAGAGAAAGAATTTTTGAGTTACTGATAAAAATTCATCCAAATATTATTCGAAGTATGACAAGACGACAATGGATCATAAATCGCATAGCAACAAAATAGCACACAAAGTAAGTGACTTATTTTTTAATGTGCAGATAAAGCTGGTGATTTTTTATGAGTGTTTACGGATTTCAGTTTTCTGCCGGACAGTCTGACTTTTCAGCGGAAGAAAATATCAACAGGCTTTGTTTTGGTGGCTTTAATTCTTTCCATGTTGTAGTGATAGGTGATTACATGCTGGACAGGTACGTTTACGGAGAAGCAAAGAGGATATCACCGGAAGCTCCCGTTCCGGTACTGGAATTTTCTGAAGAAAAACTGGCCCCGGGAGGAGCAGGAAATGTTTTAGCAAACCTTACGGGGTTGGGACTTTCTGTAACTTCAATAGGAAGAATTGGCTATGACAGGTATGCCGATGATCTCCTTGGACTGTCCGCAATGACTTTTGCCGATACTTCCCACATGATCAGATCTGGCAGAACTATTGTAAAAACCAGGGTTATGGGAAGCAGACGCCAGCAGATACTGAGGATAGATCAAGAAGAAATTATCACACCGGATGAAAAAGAAATCGAGAATGTGCTGAGCTCACTCAAAGAATGCATCGCAAAAGGAGTAAACGGTGTTGTTATTTCTGATTATGGCAAGGGGTTCTGTTCTCCTGATCTGTGCTGTTCTGTGATATCTCTTTGCAAAAAACACGGGGTTCCTGTATTTGTTGACCCAAAAAACAAAGACTGGTCCCATTATTCAGGAGCCTTTTTAATTTCTCCGAACATGAGAGAACTTAGACTCGTTACCGGGACGGATATTAACAATGAAGATGAAGAAATAGTTAGATCTGGAGTTGGATTGACAGAAAAATTCCACATAGAAAATTTACTGGTAACTCGTTCGGAAAAGGGTGCGACTTTAATAAACAATTTGGGATATGTCCATGAAAGAGTTACAACAAAGGCAGAAGTATATGACGTTTCAGGTGCCGGCGACACAATGATCGCTGTTGTCACGGCTTTTTTTATTGCAGGGGTCCCGCTCAAAGATGCTATTTCCGTTGCAAATATTGCATCGCAGATAGTAATTGGCAAAATAGGTACATATGCAATAAACGCTAAGACTCTTTTAAGTGGAATTCAAAAAATAAAAATAACCGATAGTTATGAGAGCGGCCACAATTTCGGAAAAAGGCCTGTAAACAAAGTAGTCAATTGGCAAGAGGCTAACATAATATGCAGTAAATTAAGAAACGAAGGCAAGAAAATAATTTTTACAAACGGCTGTTTTGACATTTTGCATTCAGGACACGTTGATCTGTTGACGAGTGCAAGACAAATGGGTGACTGTTTGGTAGTTGCTGTTAACTCTGATGACTCTGTAAGAAGATTAAAAGGAAGAGAAAGGCCGGTCAACTCCAGTGAAGATAGGGTCAAAATCCTTTCAGCGCTTGAGGCAGTTGACTTTGTCGTAATATTTGAAGAAGATACTCCAGAGAAATTGCTCTCTCTGCTGCACCCAGACATAATTGTCAAAGGCGGAGATTACAACAAAGAAGATGTTTTGGGGCGTGAGCATGCTGGTGAAGTAGTAATTTTTCCGCTTATAAAAGGTTTTTCAACAACTCGCATTATAAATAAGATTGGCAGAAAAAATGAGGAATAATTCTAAATTTATTCTTTTAGACCGAGACGGTACTTTGATAGAGGAGAAGAATTATCTTCATGACCCTGACGATGTAAAAATTCTTCCAAGCGTTGTAGAAGGTCTCAAAAAGCTTGCAGCTGAGGGATACAAATTTATAGTTCTGACCAATCAATCAGGAATAGGTCGTGGATATTTTGACGATCAAGACATGTTTTTAGTAAACGCAAAGATTTCATCGTTGCTTTTGAATGAAGGAGTGGAAATATTAAGGTTCTATCACTGTCCCCATGCACCGGAGGAAGAATGTGAGTGCAGGAAACCAAAACCGGGCATGGTGTATAATGCATGTTCCGAGTTAGGTTTCTTTATTGATAATATTTATTGTGTCATTGGTGACAAAAAAAGTGATATGGATCTTGCAGAAAATATTGGTGTCAAATCAATATTGGTATTGACCGGATATGGAAGATCCAGCTTCAAGAATGGGGTCTGTGCTTCTTATATAGCTGAGGATCTCGACGATGCCGCAAAATTTATTCTCAAGGATTTGGGGAAATGAGACATGCCAAACAAGAAATTATTTTTAGATAACATTGCTGAGCATAAAGATTTGCTTGAAAGGCTGGATCATATTCACATGCCAATATGCAAAGCTGCTCAGCTTATAGCTGACAGGCTCAGATCAGGAAAAAGGATATTTTTATGCGGCAATGGCGGTTCTGCGGCAGATGCTCAGCATATGGCCGCCGAACTTTCCGGACGTTTTATGAGAGAAAGAAAAGCGCTTGATGCAATTGCTTTGAGCTGTAACTCTTCAGCTATCACTGCTATTGGAAATGATTTCTCTTTCGAAGATATCTTTGTCAGACAGGTTGAAGCACATGGCAGGAATGGCGATGTTCTCATAGCGATATCGACAAGCGGAAACAGCAAAAACATATTAAAGGCAGTAGTAAAAGCCAATGAAATGGGCCTTGCTACGATTGGACTAACGGGAGAGGGCGGCGGCGAAGTAGGAAAAATAACAGATATGCTTATTGATGTGCCTGCTTCTTCAACGCCAAGAATACAGGAGATGCACCTCCTAATCGAACACACTATTTGCGAAATGATCGAAAACTTGATTTGTGACGGTGATAAAGAATGAGCAGCCTATCAGAAGCGGAGAAACGTTTCTCGCTGCCCACGTACGAAACATTTGCATTCTGGGTGTATGTATTGGGAGTTGCCATGACAGCATTGGGCCCGATAGCCCATTATATCGGCTGGACATTTGCGTTGATCAGTCTTGTCTATGGCAGGATCAGGTATAATGCCCCGCTTTCAATAAAGTTGCAGCCTGAAGGCAGAAGGATCATCTGTTTTCTTGTTCTCTTTTTGTTGTGGTCAATGTTCGCGCATATACCCTATATTGACAGTTTTTATATATGGGGGAAAGGTGCGTCAATACCACTTGAATTTTTGACAGGCCTTTATCTTGCCATGCGACTGATCAATACCACAAAAAAGCGAAAGTTTTTTGGACTTGCGGTAGTGGCAGTTAACCTTGTCTTTTGTTTTGACGTCATGTTCAGGCCAGATTTTCAAATTTTAGGATGGAACGGATCATTGGACAATGGTAATGCGGTAGCGCTTTATTCATTACTTACAATGCCATTTTTCTTTTGCTATGCTTTCTGGTTTTTTGAAAAAAATATTTTAATAAAATACTTCATTTGCACAACAAGTTTATTTTTGATATTCTTCTCTTTCTCTTCCGGTGCATGGACAGCCGCATTTTTTCAAATTATTATTTTTGTTTATTACTCTTTTAAGTTTAAAAAAGTTTCTATCAAGGCCTTGGGAGTATTTTCAGTTCTTTTCTGTGTGTTATTAACAGTATTTTTCTTTTCTTATACTAAGGAATATCTGAGTTATTTTAAAAGAGAAATTAATCAGCTAACATCGATAAATAACTCAGAAGTTTTGACTACTAACAGAATTTATACTTGGAAGGCCGGTATTGTCCTTGCCTCTGACCATTTAATTTCAGGTAATGGCTGGGGAACATTTGAAGATAAGTTCCGTAATAATTTTAATTACTTAAAGGAGAAGATTAGATACAACGGGGCTGAGATTTTTGTTCAGCCACATAACATGTACATTTCTATTCTTTATTCCGGAGGCATACCTGCACTGTTTTTATTTTTGATTGCTTTTGTCCTGTCATTGAAAAAGTCATGGACAGGACTAAAAGATGATGCAATTTATCCTGATGATATACCATGGCATCTCATTTGTTTCATATTAATGGTCTCTATGGCGATCTATGGAACTAATGGTGATGTTTTTGAAGCAAGAAGAGATATAGCTGTATTTTTTTGGGCTTGTTGGGGTTTACTGCTTGTAATGCCGGAATCTGATAAACATTCAAGTAAGGGGGGGGACAAAATTGAAAATCCTTCACTATGTTGACGAGAATCGTCTCGCATGGGGTGAGACCTGGATCCAATTGATCAAAGAACTCAGCAGTAAGCAAATTCAGAATCATGTTGTTTGTAAAAGCGGAGGAACACTGGCAGGAAGGTTGAAAGAAGAAAGTTTATCTTTTGAGACCTTTGATATACCGATCTCCTGGCTGCCTCAAACAGGCACTAAATTCAGAAGAATTATTGCAGATTTTTCTCCTGATGTTATTCATACAAGGCTTTCATCTGCGGCAAGAATAGCAGGATATTGGGGTAAACGTGCCGGGATCCCTGTATTACAGACTGTCGATAAATTTCCAAAGGCACACTATCATAAAGACGCTGCTTTCTTATTGACTTGTTCAGAGTCTGTTAAGTTGCATATGGAGGGACTTGGCTTTCCTGCCAATAAGATCACTACTATTTTTAACCCCATAGATTCAAAATTGTATTCATTTGACAGTACCCAGGCCGAGAATACCAGGAACAGACTGGGTATCCTGCCAGATGAAAAAATTATTCTCGGAGCCGGCAGATTTGTAGACTGGAAAGGTTTTGACAACCTTATCAAAGCTTATAAACTTTTATTAGATAATTCTCAGCAGAACGTAAAATTAATGCTTTTGGGCGATGGTGAAGAAAAAGATAAGCTTTGTGGCCTGATAAGATCTTTAGGAATAGAAAAAAACGTAATTATGCCCGGTTTCGTTCAAGATATCCGTCCTTACTTGTGGGCTTCTGATATTTTTGTCCTTCCTTCAAAGGAACCGGAACCATTTGGGATAGTATTGATAGAGGCAATGGCATCAGGGTTGGCTTCTGTTGCGACCAAAGCCGGAGGACCGATAGACATAATCGAAGATGGTATCAATGGTTGCCTTGTTGAGATCGATTCCTGCGAAGACATAGCGGATAAACTTA
>JBFXIQ010000015.1:0-19164 GCA_050175815.1 Synergistaceae bacterium | reverse complement strand
GAGGCAATGGCATCAGGGTTGGCTTCTGTTGCGACCAAAGCCGGAGGACCGATAGACATAATCGAAGATGGTATCAATGGTTGCCTTGTTGAGATCGATTCCTGCGAAGACATAGCGGATAAACTTAGAATACTTTTGGAAGACGAGAATTACAGGGTCCGAATTGCAAAAACAGGGATGGATAGAGTTGTGTATAAATTTAGCGTGGAAGAGATCGCAAACAGACACATAGAAATATACAGTAAGTTTAAAAAAATATCGCAAAAAACCGGTCATAATTGGGACTTAATGGTCTCAATTCTGACCGGTATTTTATTGGACGTGTTATATTTGCACTAAAGAGAGAGGCCGAGGTCTTTTGCCATTTTGATATAGCCGGCCCCTTTGGCTTCGATATCTCCCCTTGAGTAAATGTCAGGGGCGCAGATTTCTCCTAACACTTCCCATCCCAGAAAATTAGTTGCGAGCTTGAACGAAGCACGCATTCCGTCGAACACACGCTCTTCCGTATCACCGGCTGCTGCCAGCAGTATCGCTTTTTTGGACGGAGTTGTGCGTAGCGCTCCGGGCATGTAGTATGGCAGAAGCCTGTCCCACACCGGCTTGATCTGTGAGGCCCAGGAATAAAAATAGAGAGGGGAAACAAAGGCTACAACAGATGCCTCCTCTATTTCAGGGTAGACCTGATCCATGTCGTCGTTCTGTATGCAGGGCTTGCCTGTGCTCCAGCACTTTCTGCAGTCGAGACATCCTTTGAGTGTTAAAGCCGCAAGATGGACTTTTTTGACTTCATAGCCTTTTTCAATAGCGCCCTCCGCCAGGGCATCCGCTAACTTTTCTGTGTTGCCTCCGATTCTGGGACTTCCCAGAAGCAGGGTGAGAACTTTCTTATCTTCCATTTCAGGGCCTCCTTATAAAATATTAAAATTAACCTCTCCAGGTCTCATACTTATCGAGGCCGGAATTATCGAGTATCATAATGATCTCATTTTTTACTTCTTCCGATACAGGGAGCAGCGGCGATCTGCATGGGCCGCCTTTCATTCCCTTGCTGTCAAGTGCTGCCTTAAGTCCCGGTACGCCGAATCTGCGCGTAAGCGCATCACTTACCGGCAGGAGTTTAGCTTGGAGCTCCATTGCTTCTTTCATGTTGTTTTCATGGAATGAGGTGTATATTTTCCGGCATGTGTTCGGATATAGGATAGACGCAGCCATCGTGCCTCCGCAGGCGCCCATTGAAAGGGCTGCAAGGAACCAGTTGCCTGTGCCTCCGAAAACCGAAAAATCATCAGGAGCGGCTGCGGCAAGGTACCCCAGCTTGGTCATGTTTCCTGAAGTGTCTTTTATCCCCTTGATATTTGGATGCAGCGAAGCTGATATTATCGCTTCTGTTTCCATGTCGACCCCTGTATTTGCAGGCATGTTATAAAGGAATATCGGGATCGGGGAATTATCGGCAACTTCAATAAAGTAATTTAATATTGCTGTCTGATTCCCTTTGAAGTAATGCGGGGGGAGCAACAGAAGCGAACCGGCGCCTGCAGATGCCAGAGCCTTTGCGCACGAAATAGTTTCACGAGTCGAGGGGAAGTGTGCTCCGGCCATAAGCATGAGCTTGCCTTCAGCCTCTTCTGCGGCTATCTCAGTTAATGCAACACGTTCCTCCTGTGTCACAAAAGGCATTTCCCCGTTCGATCCGCATATTACGATCCCATCCAGTGCAGACTCTTTCCATATCCTTAGGTTTATCCTCCATGCTTCTATGTCAAGCGAACCGTCCGATGCGAAGGGCGTCGGTACGGGTGCGAAAATGCCTGTTATTTTCACTTGCAATGCCCCCTTTTTGTTTGGTAGAGTATATCATCTATTGAAGCAGTGGTACAATCTATCAGAAGGTTTCTGATGATTTGTGAGGTGTATCTCAGATGTTTCTTTGCAGGGAATTCAAATTTGACGCAGCCCATAATCTTGTAAACTATCACGGAAAATGTGAGAACCTCCACGGCCATACATACAGGCTTGCGGTCATGTTAAAAGGGCAGCCTGACGATGAAGGCTTGGTATTTGATTTTGTGGAGCTCAAAAAGCATGTCACAGAGCTTGTCTTGTCAAAACTGGACCATGCTTATATCAATGACATACTGCCTCAGCCGACAGCAGAGTATATTGCAATGTGGATATTTAAAATACTGGACAAGCCGCTAAAACGCGATAACTGCGAGCTATACGAGGTCAGGGTCTGGGAGACAGAAAGCTCATCTGTTATTTGCCGCAGGGAGGATGTTTAGAGGTGCGTGATGTTCAAAGTGAGCATGACAAAAGGAATATTGCGATAGACAAAGTTGGCATAAGAGGTCTGTCCTGGCCGATACAGGTCCTTGACCGTTCAAATGGTATACAGGATACTGTCGCAAATGTCAGCCTTTCTGTCTTTCTGCCTCGTGACTATAGGGGAACGCATATGAGCCGTTTTATTGAAGTGCTGGGAGAACAGGAAAATCAGGTCACATTCCACAACATGGAGAATCTTCTTAAGATGCTCCGGAAGAGGCTTGACGCGGATGAAGCTCATGCTGATTTTGAATTTCCCTATTTCATTACAAAAAAAGCTCCTGTAAGCGGTGCTCCAGGAAGAATGAGATATGATGTCCGTTTCTTCGCGGAACTTAAGGGCAGCAAGTTTGATCTCATAACTGAACTTACAGCTCCTATTCAGACATTGTGTCCCTGCTCAAAAGAGATATCAGACAGAGGAGCGCACAACCAAAGAGCACATGCAAAGATCTCCGTAAGGATGAAGACTTTTGTCTGGATCGAAGAACTTGCCGAGGCGGCTGACCACTGCGCCTCTGCTCCGGTCTACAGTATACTTAAACGCGAGGACGAGAAAGCAGTAACAGAAAAAGCCTATGCCAATCCCCGCTTTGTGGAGGATTCGGTACGTGAACTGTCAATTGCAATGGAAAAGGATCACAGGATAACATGGTACAGCGTTTCTGTGACAAGCCACGAAAGCATACATAATCATGATGCTTTTGCCAGTGTAGAGAGGAGCAAAAATTAGTGCCTTCAGAAAAAAGACTTGCAAGAAGGGCTGTCCTTGACGAATCGGGTCTTGAGAGAGTCAGGATGATGCACCCATGGATATTCAGGGGCAATCTCAGGCAGATCCCGCAATGCGCACAGGGAGATCTGATCGCTTTTACTGACAGGGCTGGTTCGATCAAAGGATGGGGCCTTTGGAGCGAAAGCGCTCTTTCAATACGTGTCCTGACTTACGGAGCCAAAGAGCCTGACCAGATGGGGCTTTTGAGGGAAAGACTGACATCAGCGCTAAACTGGCGCAAGACATGGTATCAGGGAGAAGAAGCTTTCAGGTGGGTACATGGGGAAGCCGATGGCCTGCCGGGGATAGTCGCTGATCTCTACGGTGATGTTTTATCTCTTCAGATATCAGCTGCAGGATGGTACAAGCACATCGACAAGGTTGCGGATGTTTTCAGGAAGGTTCGCAAACTATCTGCGATAGTGCTTCGCAACGAGACCAAACATCTCGAAAAAGAGGGTATACCCAAAGAGATAAGGGCTCTCCTTGGAGAGATACCTAAGGAACCGCTCAAGATAAAAATGGGTTCCATTTATGAACTCGTAGACATTCAAAACGGACAAAAAACTGGGGCATATCTGGATGTTAAAAGTATTCCCGATATGATAGCACCTCTTTTCAAAGGAGCCAGAGTGCTGGACTGTTTCAGCTATCAGGGGCATTTCGGGCTTCATGCCCTTGCCGCAGGAGCTTCTGAGATCGTGGCTGTAGAACAGTCACAATCTGCAATAGAGATCGCCAGGAAAAACCTGGAGATAAATGGTCTTCCCAAAAAGATGGAGTGGATATGCGGGAATGCATTCGACATCATGAGGAAGATGGACAGCGACAGGGAGAGATTCGACATAGTAATAATGGACCCGCCTCCCTTTTCTCCGGCCAAAGGACAGGTGGATTCGGCGCGGCGCGGATACAAAGAACTTGCAATCAGGGGTCTTAATCGGATCAAAGATGGAGGGCATCTTGTTTTCCTTTCCTGCAGCCATTCATTTACAAGGGAAATGCTTCTTTCTGTACTGAACGAAGCCTCCATAGATGCAGGGATCTCATGCCGTATTGCGTTGGAGATCCACCAGCCCTTTGACCATCCGGCTCTTTCGGCAGTGCCGGAAACTGATTATCTGAAGGGTTTTGTCATGGGGGTCCAGGTTTAATGATATTTACAAAAAAAATAAAAGCAGTACTTTTTGATTTTGATATGACGCTTGTGGACAGCAGCTATGCGATACACCACTGTACCAATTTACTTGCCGGGCATCTCGGGTTCGATCAGATTTCAAGAGAAAAAGTCCTTTCGGCGATAGGGCTGACGATAGAGGACAGCTGGCGGATGTTTTGGGGAGATTTTCGCCAGGAATGGGTGGATTTCTACAGGGCAAACTACAGGGAAGAAGAACAGGCGAGGCTGAAGTTTTTTCCAAACACACTCAGCACTCTTGAACGGCTGCGGATGATGGGGATCAAGGTCGGAGTAGTATCGAACCGCCGTTTTGCAAAAAGGCCTGTTGAGTTTATGGGACTCACTCCAATGCTTGATGTGGTTGTCGGCCTGGAAGATGTTGAACGGGCTAAACCGGAACCTGACTCCCTCCTCAAGGGTTTTGAAATTCTGGGAGTAGCGCCGTCAGAAGGACTTTATGCGGGAGATACGGACATAGACATGATGACGACAGTGGCTGCCGGCTGCAGGGGAATAGGAATGACTACGGGCAATTTTGACAAAAGAACTTTGCGTGAGGCCGGAGCCTGGGAGGTCCGTGACGACCTCGGAGAGATCCCACTGCTTTTTGCTGAGTGACAGAAGGTATAATCGATGGTAAGACGTTTTGAGCCCGATGAACCAAGAAGATTCAAACCAATGTACTGGCTCATGGTATTTTTAGTAATTGTCATATGGATCTGGGCTTTTAAACTCTATTTTGACAGGTATGAGTATCTCCACCCTGAGATAACATGGGCTATCCCTGGGATAGATGTAGAGCTGGTGAAGATCAGCGGCGTTTTGCTGTGGAAAGAAGTTCCCCTTCCTGCTTCTGCAGAGGGTATAGTAACGTATCCTCAGGGTACCGGGCCGGTACGCGTTTCAAGAGGGTCTGTCGTTGCCAGGATCACATCAGGAAACAGGGCTTCTGATGTCAAGGCATATCAGCAGGGGTATTTCGTCGCGGCACTTGACGGGAAGGAACATACCTGGCGTTACTCCGAGATTTGGCCTGGATTTCAGGCGTTGCCTAAGCCGGGGGCTTTGAATCGTTTAAAAAATGGTTTGCTTGTAGGAAAAGGCCAGCCGATTGGAAAGCTTATCGAGCAGCCGCAGGAACTGAGGTTTATTGGCTACTCAAGGATATTAGGGAATATGGCTGAACAAATAAAGAACAAAAAGCTGCGAGTAAAAATGGATGGAGTTGACACAGCTTCGGCAGCAGACATAAGGGTAATTTCCAGGTCAGGCGATAAAATAAAATTATACGTTACGTTGCCCTGGTTCCAGCCCGAATCTGTCCTTTCAAGAAAATATACGTTGACAATAGAAGCAGGAAGGACAGAGGGCGCACTGGTACCGCAAACCTCGATCATAGAACTTGATGGAAGATCAGGAGTATACATGGTAAGAGGTTCCAGAGTTGTTTTTGTTCCTGTTAAGGGCAAAAGAGTAGACAACAATATGTTTATCATTACCGAAGGGGTCTCTGTGGGAGATGCCGTAGCAGAAGACGCCTCTACTGCTCGTGAGGGGAGGATACAGCTTTGGTAGATTTCATAGATCAAAACATAGTTGACATCCGTGAAAAGATAAGATCCGCAGCAAAGCGGAGCGGTCTTGATCCGGCTGAGATAAAGCTGATGGGGGTCTCAAAAACCCAACCTATAGAATACATGTTGTCCGCTGCAGCTAAACTTGACATGTTTGGAGAAAACAGAGTCCAGGAAGCAGCTGACAAAAGGCTCAAATGGCCAGTAGAATTCAGAACGCCTTGGCACCTTATAGGTCACCTTCAGAGGAACAAGGCAAGGAAAGCTCTTGAAGTCTTTGATCTGATAGAAACTGTTGATTCACTTGATCTTGCACGAATGCTGGACAGGATCCTGGCTGAAACCGATGAGAATGGTTTTCCTATTTATATTGAGATAAACATGTCAGGAGAACTTACAAAAAGCGGAGTGCCTCCCCAGGAAGCTGCCAGTCTTCTTGAAAGGGTGATGCTGTATTGTCCCCGTTTGTCCGTGGAAGGGTTGATGACAATAGGACCAAACACGGATGATAGCGGAGAAATAAGAAAAGCTTTTGAAGGGCTCCGCCTCTTAAGAGATAACTTAAGGTCGATCTCTGGGCTTTCCCTTTATGACCTATCAATGGGAATGAGCAGAGATTATGAAATTGCGATCGAAGAAGGAAGTACGATAGTCAGGATTGGGACAGGAATATTCGGTTCAAGACCAAAATTACAGAGTTAAATATATACTGAATGAACAGAATTAGTGTTTTTTTTATGTAAAAGCGAAAAAGGACGGTGGATTTTTATGGTCGAGCTTTTAACATCTCTTGATGTAGTCAATCAGTCGTTCAAAAAAAGCATGAGGGGCTACGATTCAGCTGAAGTAGATGAATTCCTTGACAATGTGGCTGAAACTCTGCAGACATACTCGCAGAGGACCAAGGATCTGGAGCGTGATCTGCATGCCAAAGAGGAAAGTCTTGCGGAATATGAAAAAATGAAGGATATACTTCATGAAGCGCTCCTTATGGCACAAAAAAGCGCTGATGAAAAAGTCAAAAGCGCGCAGGAGCAGGCGTCAAAAATAATATTTGAGGCAAAAGAAAAAGCTGACATGATATGCAAGGATGCTGCGCAAGAGGCAGAGCGTTTGCGCGATGGAGTATCCCAGATCAGAAATGTAAGAAATTTATACGAACAGGAGTTTAGGGGTCTGCTTGCAAAGTTTGACAACATGCTCAACCAGAGCATTAACTCTTCCACACTCACTGCAGCGGTAAATTCGATACTTGAAGAGATCCCGGTAACGGATGATCCAATGGAAAGGGAAACAGTAACTTCTGTTGACAAGGGAGATCTGGAAGCTGCGTATGCAATGCTGGGAGTCGATCCAAAGGATATAATTGAGAATGGCCGGGGCAGAGAGGAAAACAACTGATCATTCCGTGTCTGCAGATATCCATGAGCCAATTGTAAATATAAAAGGGATCGGTCCTGCCAGGGGGAGGCTTTTGGAGAACCTGGGCATCTTTACCGTTAATGATGCTTTGTGGTTTTTCCCCCGAAGGTATGCAGACAGAAGAGAAATTTGTAAAATTTCTGACCTGTCTGCAGATCGGAGCTCTGTAGTGGCCGTAAAGATAACGAATCTCAACTGTAAAAGAAGTTTTAGGACGGGCACTCACATTTGTCTGTGCGAAG
The DNA here is from genome assembly GCA_050175815.1 of Synergistaceae bacterium. Lineage (GTDB taxonomy): Bacteria > Synergistota > Synergistia > Synergistales > Synergistaceae > Caenicola. The sequence continues at coordinate 11,640 of JBFXIQ010000015.1, read as the reverse complement.
CAGAAGACGAGACCGGAACTGTCTCTATAGTATGGTTCAACAGAAAAAACCTGAATAATATTTTAAAACAAGGGATGTCTATAGTGATTTTCGGACTTCCTTCTTTTTGTGATGGCAAGCTAGAATTTTCAAATCCCGATTTTGAAGTAATAAAAGATAAATCAGATGTCGAAAGTTTTACAGGAATAGTACCTGTCTATCCTTCAACAGCGGGTTTATCTGTCAGGTGGTTCAGAAAGTTTATGTGCAAAGTATTGAAAGATCATCTTCCTCTTGTTCCGGAATATCTTCCTCGGAGGATCATGGAAAAAAGGGGTTTGCTAGGCATTAGAGAGGCACTTTGGGGTATGCACAGACCTGATTCAGAAGAACGATGGAAAGATTTCCGCAAGAGACTTGCCTATGAGGAATTTCTTTTTCTCCAGACAGTTCTGGTCCTAAGAAAAGAAAGACTTAAGAGATCTCATGAGGCAGCAAAAATTACGCCGGACGGATATTACTACTTAAGCTTCATGGACTCTCTGCCCTTTAAACTTACTGCTTCTCAAAAAAAAGTTTTCGATCAATTATTTAAAGATACAAAAGATGGTCATCCTATGTCGAGGCTGTTACAGGGGGATGTAGGTTCAGGAAAGACTGTCATAGCCCTCGGCCTTGCGGCTGCAGGCGCTGATGCCGGAATACAGACAGCGATAATGGCCCCTACAGAGGTACTTGCAGAACAGCTTTACTCACAGGCTCAAAAATTCCTTTCTCCTACCGGAATATCGTGCGCACTGCTTAAAGGAGGGCAAGCCAGGTCAGAGAGGATCCCATTGATCGGATCGATAAGGGACGGCCGGACTAAAGTCGTCGTAGGGACTCACGCGATGATACAGGAGGGTGTTGAGTTCTTAAATTTGGGAACGGTGATCATAGATGAACAGCAGCGTTTTGGAGTAATGCAAAGAGGAGAAATGCTCAGCAGAGGGAAAATCCCCCACCTTCTGATGATGTCCGCGACACCAATTCCAAGAACAATATCAGTCTGCCTTTTTGGCGACATGGACATTTCACTTATTAGAGAAAGACCGGAAGGGAGAAAAAAGATAGAGACCAGACTGATAGATTTCACAAAAATCAGGGATCTGATGCAATTTATCATAAATGAATCTGCTGCGGGGGGCAGAACATACTGGATCTGCCCAAGAGTGGAAGACGACGCAGAAAATGAACCGGTATCAGTTGAAAAAAGGTACGCTTTCCTGAAAAAACACCTGGGACCACTCGGGGTAGGTTTTATCCACGGTAAAATGGCAGGTAATGTAAAAAATACTGAGCTTGAAAAGTTTAGGGATGGAACTACAAAGGTGCTAGTCGGAACGACAGTCCTTGAAGTAGGAGTGGATGTCCCTGAAGCCTCGGTGATAGTAATAGAATCTCCTGATATGTATGGCCTTTCCCAACTTCATCAGCTTAGAGGGAGAGTGGGCAGGGGAAGCAGACGTGGAGTTTGCCTGCTGCTTGCAAATATGATCGGGGACGAAGTTGCTGAAAGACTTAAGATAATGCTGAAGACAGATGACGGTTTTAAAATTGCCGAGGCTGATTTCCTTTTGAGGGGTCCGGGAAAGATAACCGGTTTGAAACAGCATGGATCTGCCGGATTCAAAGTTGCGGATGTTTTAAGGGACAGCGAATTACTGACATATGCAAAGGAAGATGCAGAATGGCTGGTCTCTGATGCCCCGGCTCTTTTAAAGGATCCCGGATTTGCGGAAAAACTTGAATTTTTCCGCAAGAATGGCATTGATGCATCATTTAAGGCATAATATACACATATGACTACCACTTGTGAAGTTAGGTTTTATTCTGTACAATACATCCCATCGGCGTGAAACATGAAGCAGTATGCAATATAGTCAAATTGTAAATAGAATGATCAGGATTTACATGTATGTGACCAACCGAACCATGACAATTGAAACTGAGGTGATAGATAATGACAATGACAGTAATTTTGAGTGTGATTGCAGGACTCGCTGTTGGAGTCCTGATAGGGTTTATGTATCAAAAAAATGCAGCAGATAGGAAGTACAAAGGAGCTCTCTCTGAATCAGAAAGGGTAATTTCCGAAGCAGTAAAAAAAGCCGAACAGATGAAGCGGGATATCGTTTCCGAAGGAAAAGAAGAGATACACAGATTAAGACAAGAACTTGACAGGGACACTAAAGAACGAAGGAATGAGCTGCAGCGTTCTGAAAGGCGTCTCGAACAAAAAGAAGAGAACCTTGACAGGAAGATCGAAAGCATAAGCCGCAAAGAAGAGGAACTTATCCAAAAACACGAACAGGCACAGGAAAAATTGAACCAACTCTCCGTTAAGGAACAGGAACTGATCTCCAATCTCGAACAGATCGCCCAGCTTTCACGCGAACAGGCCAGAGGCCTCTTGCTGGCTGAAGTAGAAACTGAAGCCAACCATCTTATAGGTCTCAGGCTTAAAGAACTGGAAGAACGTGCGAAGCGTGATGCAGATCGCAAAGCTCAGGAAATTATCGCAACCGCAGTCCAGCGCTGCAGTGTTGAATTTACGTCTGACGCAGTGGTCAGCGTTGTAAATCTTCCTTCCGACGAGATGAAAGGACGGATAATCGGCAGAGAAGGCCGCAATATAAGGACCTTTGAAACACTTACCGGTGTCGACCTGATTGTAGATGATACTCCGGAAGCTGTTACGTTGAGCAGCTTTGACCCGGTGCGGCGTGAAGTTGCACGTCTTTCCCTTGAAAGGCTTGTTGTTGACGGACGCATCCATCCTGCGCGGATAGAGGAAATTATTGAACGTGCAGAAAAAGACGTCCAGATACAGATACTTGAAACAGCGGAACAGGCACTGCTTGAAACTGGTATCAAAAACATGCATATAGAACTTACGAAGATCATCGGTCAGCTTAGATATCGTACCAGCTATGGTCAGAATGCACTTGCTCACAGCCTTGAAGTAGCTCACCTCGCAGGGATCATGGCTGCAGAAATGGGTCTTGATGAGCTTAAGGCAAGAAGAGCAGGACTTCTTCATGATATCGGAAAGGCTGTTGACCATCAGGTAGAAGGACCTCATGCAAAAATCGGAGCCGATCTTGCAAAAAGATATGGAGAAGCCCCTGACATCGTAAACTCGATCGCTGCTCACCATGAAGATGAGGAGCCGCAGACTATTTATGCTGTACTTGTAGCTGCAGCTGATGCGGTCAGCGCATCACGTCCGGGAGCCAGGAGAGAAAGTCTTGACGCTTATGTCAAGAGGCTTGAAAAATTGGAAGAAGTTGCCAAGTCCTTTAGCGGCGTAAGCAAGGCTTTTGCCATTCAGGCAGGCCGTGAGGTTCGTGTGGCTGTTTCTCCTTCTGTGACAGATGACGGGGCCATGCAGAAGCTTGCCTACGACATCGCCCGAAAGATCGAAGAAGAAATGAGATACCCCGGGCAGATCAAAGTAACGCTGCTTAAGGAAACAAGAGCTGTAGAATACGCTAAATAGGTGAGGCCGGATGCGGATCCTTTTTATCGGAGACATAATGGGAAGACCCGGGCGGAAAGCTGTCCCCCGGGTTTTGCCTTCTTTGCGTGAGGAGTATGGCGGTTTTGATTTTATAATTGCCAATGGAGAAAACAGTGCTGCCGGTTTTGGACTCACAGAGACAGTCATGAACGAACTGTTCTCGATGGGAATAGATATCATTACCAGCGGCAATCACGTCTGGGACAAGAAAGATATCCTGCCTCTGCTGGACAGTGAAAAGAGGATACTCAGGCCTGCCAATCATCCGGAAGGAACTCCGGGCCGTGGATTTGGAACATTTGAAAAGAACGGAAAAGAACTCGCAGTGATATCCCTTCAGGGGAGAACGTTCATGCCCCCCCTCGATTGCCCTTTCCGTACCGCAGAAAAACTGATCGGGAAGGCTAAGACTCCGTGCATATTTGTTGATTTCCATGCAGAGGCATCTTCAGAGAAAAAGGCGCTCGCCTATTGGCTTGACGGCAGAGTTTCTGCAATAGCAGGCACACACACTCATGTCCAGACATCTGATGAACAGGTCCTTTCCGGGGGCACCGCTTTTATATCCGATGTCGGAATGACGGGGGGACATGGAGGGATAATCGGTATGACCGCAGAATCTGTTATGCCTAAATTTTTATACGGCACCCCAAGCAAATTTGAGATATGTGACACAGATGTAAGGTTTCAGGCTGTGGTAATTGATATCGATGATGAAACGGGCAGGGCGATGGATATTCTCCGGATCAATACCCAATGTGATAACTGATAACAATTTTTGAACGCTGATATTAAAGTAATGGCGGGAGATTGCCTTGATGGTTTTCTCCCGCCATTACTTTTAGCGGGATTACCTTTTTTATAGATGCATTTTGCTTAATAAAACCATTATTGTACTTCATATCTGTCGAAATAATTTAAATTGTCCTGTTGTTTTGTGGTATAGTCGTTATTTTATAACTATTTGCAAACTTGTGTTTTTGACTGTAATATGATATGTAACTTAAGCGCTGAAGGGGCTTTTTTTTGGCTGTGGCTTTTTTAATTATTGAGAGGAGAGGATCAAATGTCTGAAAACAGAGAACAGTGGGGCAGCCGGTTTGGGTTTATTATGGCTGCTGCAGGTTCGGCGGTAGGTCTTGGTAATATCTGGCGATTCCCTTACATAACGGGGAAATACGGTGGAGCGGCTTTTGTTTTGGTTTATCTTGCAGTTGTTTTGGTTATTGGGATGTCTGTTATGATCGCAGAGTTTGTTATAGGTCGTAACGCACAGTCAGACGCAGTTGGTTCTTTCAGGAAACTTGGCGGCGGAGCTTGGCCCATGGTAGGTTGGATGGGCTTTTTCTGTGGCTTTGTCATCCTGTCTTACTACGCAGTTATTGCAGGGTGGGCACTTGCTTATATATTTAAATCTTTTGGCGGCCTTATGGCTGCAGCAGCTGAGGGTAAAGCAGGGGATGTCTTCGGAGCTTTTGTTTCCGATCCTGTGCAGTCTATATCCTACCACATAGCTGTTATGGCAATAGTAAGCGGCATTGTTTACAAGGGCATCAGCGGCGGTATCGAGAAAAGCTGCAAGATCCTTATGCCGGCTCTTTTTGTCCTGCTCCTTATTTTGATCGTCCGTTCGGTCACCTTGCCGGGTTCCGGTGCCGGACTTGAATTCTACCTCAAACCTGACTTTTCAAAGCTAACTGGAGAGGCTGTACTGGCGGCCGTTGGCCAGGGCTTTTTCTCTCTCTCCCTTGGCATGGGCTGCATGATCACCTACGGCAGTTATCTCGGAAAAGAGGACTACCTGCCAACTACGGCAAGAACTGTAGTTCTTCTTGATACCGCTGTTGCTATTCTGGCCGGTTTTGTCATCTTCCCGGCAGTTTTTGCCTTTGGCATAGAGCCCGGAACAGGCCCTGGACTTACGTTTGTTACACTGCCGGCAGTTTTTGCCCAGATGCCGATGGGAGCGGTCTTCTCATTTGCATTCTTCCTGCTTCTTTTCATCGCAGCGCTTACTTCTGCCATCTCTCTGCTTGAGGTCGTTGTCACATATGCTATCGATCAGCTCAAGTGGAGCCGGACAAAGGCGGCAATAATAATGGGAACAGCGATCGCTCTGCTGGGTATCCCCTCAGCTCTTTCTGTCGGAGGACACATCCCGCAGATCGCAGGCAAGGATTTCCTTGACGCCGCAGATTTCATTACCAACAACGTCGTAATGCCTCTTGGCGGTATCTTTATCGCAGTCTTCGTAGGATGGGTATGGACAGATGGTGCCAAGGCTGAAGTTACTGACAACGGCAAGCTGGTCTTCCCGATGTACACGACATGGCTTTGGATATGCCGCGTTGTAGCACCTGTATGCATTGGAATTATATTCATAACGGGACTTAAGTGGTAAACAGCATCTTATAAGTTCGTTATAATATATTTTTTGCATAACAAGAGCTACGGTTGACAAGACCGCGGCTCTTGTTATACTGACAGTAATCTGTATGAAAGCAGCAAGAGAGACTCCCTGGTTTTTGCCGGGAGCGCCGAAGGGGCAAGGCTTTATTAAGCTGAAACTCTCAGGCATAAGGATTGCTGCCGGACAGTACTCTGAATACGACTGAAGGTCGTTAGTTTGGCTTTTAGGGAACGAGGACAGAGGATCTCTTGCTGGGAGGCGGGGTTCCTGTGGTCTTGTTCCCTTTTCTTTGTGTCTGTATAACGAACAACAAAGACCTTGCGGAATGTGTTGATGATGCAGAGCTTATTGATGGGCCTGCAATATCAGTTCTGGCTATTGCAAGAGATATGATCCATCAGGGATGGAAGCTAGTAGCCAGCCCGTTATACGGAAATTTCAAGCCTGCTCAACAGCCTTACAGGACACTTATTTTGAGCAGAGAGAAGAAAGACAGACATATTCCTGTAGATATCTGCTCGCTTGAACTGATCGAATCAGCAATGAACATTTTCCGCGAATGTAAAATAAAAAGAATTCCCGGTGACATGCCCGACCAAATTGACAGTGACTATAAATATGTTGACTTTGCATTAATGGAAGATACTTTGCGGGAATGCGGCATTCTTCGTTGTGATCTTCACAGATGCACCAGGGGGTGAGAAGCTAAAACAAGTTTTTTGATTTGAAAAAAATTCCAATCACTGATCATGAGGAGGATTTTTATGAAACTTGAACTGTTGAAGGTAAGTATTAAAGGTGTGAAGTGGGGCGGCAGCACTGAAGTGCTGAAAGACGGGACCCTTCAGGTAAGCAAAGAAGACCTTTTGGCCTTTGTAGCAGATAATGATAATCTTAAATGTATTAATGCAGATATCGCTCTTCCCGGAGAAAACATAAGAATAGTTCCTGTAAAAGACGTTATCGAGCCGAGATATAAGATCGAAGGCGGCGGGCAGGTCTTCCCAGGAATGATAAGCGGTGTTGAATCTGTTGGGGAGGGAAAGACACTTGTCCTTGAGGGCGCTGCGGTCGTTACATGCGGAAGGATCTTGGGATTTCAGGAAGGCATAATTGACATGTCAGGAAAGGGTGCCGAGTACACGCCATTTTCCAAAACATGCAATGTAGTCCTGGTTTTTGAGCCTAAAGACGGACTGGAAAAGCATGATTACGAAAAAGCCTGCAGGCTGGCCGGACTCAAGGCCGCGATGTACCTTGCGAAAAGTGTATATGAGTCGGGGCATGGAGCCGATAAGACTGAGACATATGAGATAGCTCCTTTTGCTGAGAGCATGAAGTCCTATTCAGATCTTCCGAAAGTGGCATACCTCTACATGCTCCAGACGCAGGGGCTCCTCCACGATACCTATGTATACGGTATTGATGCCAAAAGGATCCTTCCAACCATCATCCATCCGAACGAAACGATGGACGGGGCCATTGTGTCGGGCAACTGCGTTTCAGCATGCGATAAAAACAGCACTTATGTCCACCTGAACAACCCTGTGATCAAGTCACTTTACGAGCGTCACGGCAAGGATATCAATTTTGTCGGGGTCATAATCACCAATGAAAACGTTACTCTCGCAGACAAAAAAAGAAGTTCCTCTTTTGCGGTAAAAATTGCAGGAATGTTAGGGGTAGACGGACTTGTCATCAGCGAGGAGGGCTTCGGCAACCCTGACGCGGACCTGATCATGAACTGCCGCAAGGCAGAAATGGCGGGGATGAAAACGGTACTGATAACAGATGAGTTCGCAGGCAGGGACGGAGCAAGCCAATCCCTTGCAGACGCTGCGACGGAGGCAAATGCTGTCGTTACCGCAGGTAACGCCAACATGACCGTTACCCTCCCTCCTCAGGAGAGGATCATAGGTTTCACTGAATATGTTGATGTAATAGCAGGAGGCTTTGACGGATCACTGAAACCCGACGGGTCGATAGAAGTTGAACTTCAGGCGATAACAGGCGCGACATGCGAGCTTGGTTTCAATAAGCTCGGAGCAGAGACCTGGTAGGGGAGGGTAAATAAATGACTTATAGGATAGTTCACTATATCAATCAGTTTTTCGCCGGAATAGGCGGAGAAGAAAAAGCGGGTGTCGGACCAGAATTCCGTAATGGAGTACTTGGTCCGGGGATGGCTTTCAAGGCTGTTTTCGGAAATGAAGCGGAGATAGTAGGCACTGTTATCTGCGGGGATGGTTATTTTGCCGAAAACATGGACGAAGCAGGCGAAAAGATACTTAAGATGATCTCAGACTTTAATCCCGATGCCGTCATCGCAGGTCCTGCTTTCAACGCAGGACGCTATGGAACGGCATGCGGCGCTGTAAGTGAAGCTGTTATCAAAAAACTTGGGATACCGGTCGTTACAGGAATGTATCCTGAGAACCCAGGAGTCGATATGTTCAGGAAGAGCGTTTATATACTTGAGACCTCTGACAGCGCAAGAGGTATTAAGGATGCAGTCCCGGCGATGTCGAAACTTATAATGAAGATGCTCAGGGGAGAACCTATTGGAAGCCCTGCTGATGACGGCTATATCCAGCGTGGGGTCAGGGTCAACCGCTTCCACGATAAGATAGGCGCTGAGCGAGCTGTTGATATGCTTGTCAAAAAACTGAAAGGGGAAGAATTCAAGACAGAATACCCGATGCCTGTTTTTGACAGGGTGCCTCCTGCAGAACCGATAAAGGACATGAAAAACGCGGTCATCGCGCTCGTAACGTCCGGCGGGATAGTGCCGAAGGGAAATCCTGACCATATCGAAGCTTCAAGCGCGTCTAAATATGGAACTTACAGTATAGCAGGTGTGCAGAGCGCAGATGAAGTCGCCTACGCAACAGCTCACGGAGGTTATGATCCTACATATGCCAACACAGATCCTAACCGGGTACTTCCTATAGATGTCCTTCGTGAGATGGAAAAAGAAGGTATGTTCAGTAAGCTCTACGACTACTTTTTTACAACTGTAGGAAACGGAACCTCAGTAGCCAGTTCAAAAAAATTCGGTTCTGAAATAGGAGAGCGGCTGAAAAAAGACGGTGTTGATGCCGTGATCCTCACATCCACCTGAGGAACCTGCACACGTTGCGGGGCAACGATGGTAAAAGCAATTGAAGCAACTGGGATAGCAGTGGTCCACATATGCACGATAGTTCCCATTTCTCAGACGGTCGGCGCTAACAGGATAGTCCCTGCAGTGGCGATCCCTCATCCGCTGGGAGATCCCTCAAAGACCCATGAAGAGGAGATAGTAATAAGAAGGGCTATTCTCCAGAAGGCACTCAAGGCACTAATGACACCGATCAAGGAACAGACGGTTTTCAATTAGACCGATCATTTTGATCCGATAGGCCGTAAAGAAGACCGCGGCAGGATAGTCTTCTTTCTTTTGACTGTTCTGCCGCTCTTTGTAAATCAGAGCAAAAGAATGGACTGTTTATCAGAACATAAATATTGAGTAGTTTCAATGTTTCTTTATTCGATCTGACAAAGACCTTGATTTTTAAAAAAAATATAATTAGTCATACGTACAAGTTAAATTTAACAATAAAACAGCAAATATATGGAGGAATGCGAAATGCCCAATGCAGCGGTTAAAGGTACATCATATTCTCTCAATCACACTCCCGAATTGGCGCTCCATTACGGTAATACCCCGTTCGTCGAGAGAGAAGCTCATCCGGATTCGGAATTCCTCTCTGTTCTTCCAAAGCATGTCCAGAGCTACGATGAATGTTCAAGATATGCTCCAAACCTTGTTTACATTGGGGCGATGGATATTGAAGAGCTTGAAAAAAAGGAACAGCCTTGGTATGAAAAACTTGAGCAGGTATCTGTCAGATATGGTAAGTACGGGGAGATAATGCCGGAGGACGAAACAATTGGTTTTCTTGATCTTTGTGATGTGTTTGACCTCGTGTGGCTTGAGAAAGACTTTGCGGCGAAAGTAAAAGAAAAACTGGCAAAGCATCCGTTGATAAGGGAAGACTTGTTGGCCCGCCTTGAATCAGGCCATGAATTAAGCGAGATCGAACATGAGATAGCGAGCTCTGCTGCACTCCCCCTTTATTCAGGAGGAAAGATCGTCGGCTGCAGCAGAAGAGGTCATGAATTTGACCCAAACCTGACAGCATACGAGCTGCTCGTTAATATGACGAGCAAAGCTAGTGCGGTCCTCTCCCTGCTTCACCTTATCGAGAACAGTGGGATAAAACCTGAGGATGTGGATTTTGTTGTTGAATGTTCTGAAGAGGCTGCGGGAGATATGAACCAGCGCGGAGGAGGCAACTTTGCGAAGGCCATTGCCGAGATAGCAGGGTGCTTAAACGCCTCAGGATGTGACGTGAGGGGGTTCTGCGCAGGACCGGTCAATGCGGTGCTGGCAGGGGCCTCAATGGTAGCAGCCGGTACACGCAAAAACGTGGCAGTTGTAGCCGGAGGAGCTATTCCCAAACTGTACATGAACAGCCGTGATCATGTTAAAAAATCATTGCCGGCTCTGGAAAACTGCCTTGGTTCCTTTGGTGTCCTTGTCGTACCTGATGACGGGACACTTCCAGTGATAAGGCTGGATGCCATAGGCAAACACACTGTCGGAGCCGGCGCATCACCGCAGACAGTTACGAGTGTCCTCACTCTTGAACCGCTTCAGAAAGTAGGGCTGCTGCTGACTGACGTTGATAAATATGCACCCGAGCTACATAACCCTGAGATCACTCTTCCTGCCGGAGCAGGAAATGTGCCGGAAGCAAACTTCAAGATGATCGCTGCGCTCGGAGTTATGAAAAAGCAGATAGAAAAGGCAGATATGGCTGATTTCATAAAGACCCGCGGCATGAAGGGTTTCGCTCACACCCAGGGGCACATCCCATCAGGAGTGCCGTACATGGGACACGCTGCAGAAGCTATCAGCTCAGGCAAGATAACAAGAGCGATGATAATAGGCAAGGGAAGCCTCTTCCTCGGCAGGCTTACAAACCTTGCTGACGGTGCCTCCTTCCTGATGGAAAAGCCATCGCTGGGCAAACCCGAAGGTGATAAAGGCGTTACACGTGAAGAGATCCGCGAGCTTATTCTTGAAGCATTGGGAGAACTTGCGGCAGGACTGAAGAAGTAAGGGTACATATGATGGAAGAGAGAAATACGACAAAAAAAATAATAGGCGAAGTCCTTGCTGAGATCATCCAGGATGTAAAAAACGGTTGTGTCAAAAAAGTTAGCATAGGTCTTATGGCATATGGCAGTGAGCTCGGCAGCGAAGAACTTTTGAAGGGAGCAGCCCTTGCCATGCAGAACGACCACTCAGTCAATGTCATACCTATTGGCCCAAAGGTCGAAGGTTTCGAGCAGATGGACTGGATCGAGACACCTGCCTGTGAGTCTGATATATCCAAGGCAATGGAGGATGCTCTGGATAGAGGGGTAATATCGGGGGCTGTGGCTCTTCACTATCCCTTTCCCCTCGGTGTGACGACCATAGGCAAGGTGCTGACCCCTGCCAGGGCAAAACCCTGTTTCATAGCATCCTCGACGGGGACTTCATCATCCAACCGTGTGGAGGCAATGGTAAGGAACGCGATATATGGCATCGCTGCGGCGAGGGCAGACGGCATTGCTTCCCCGACTGTTGGCATATTGA
>JBFXIQ010000014.1:0-27784 GCA_050175815.1 Synergistaceae bacterium | reverse complement strand
TGGCTATTTTTTCGGGAATGCTCCTCACAGAAAGAGACATCTTCGTTGAGGCTTTGAAAAATGCAAAAATGATCATTGTCAAGGAACACTCGAAAGGAGACTGGTGGGGTGTCGCTGCCAAGGCTGCGTCTTGAAAAATGCATAAATAAGGATGGACGATGGCTTATAGATCAGGAACAGGCGCACCACCTGATAAGGGTAAGACGCTGCTCCGCGGGATCTTTGGCAGAAGGACTGCTCTCCGGTGAGAAAGTCCAGTTGCGCATCTCATGTGAGGGAGATCTTGTCTATGCAGAGGAATTGTCAAGAGAGACAGAGACAGCCCAACCGATAGAACTTCATCTTATACTGGCACTGCTTAAAAGCGATCAGTTTGACCAGTCGCTGAGATTTGCAGCAGAGACAGGTGTTCATACGATTCACCTTCTCGCGTGTGAACGAAGCGTCCCCAGATATTCAGGAATTAAACTAAAAGAAAAAATGTCACGCTGGGAGAAGATCCTTGATGAGGCTACCAGACAGGCAGGTTCAGCTTTACCTCCTGTTTTGCTGGAGCCGGTCTCATTAAAGGACCTTGATTCTGACATGTTGCCGGATTGCAGATTAGCGGCGATACTCTCTTCGGATGCAGATACGCTTTCAAAGGCAGAGATCATGAGCCCTGCGGCGGTAGCGATCGGACCGGAGGGAGACTGGTCCCCATACGAAACGGAACTGTTGCTGGGGATGGGTTTCAAGCCGGTCAGCCTCGGCAAAAGGATACTCAGGGCAAGCACGGCAGTCGCGGTAGCCTGCGGCTGGTTTTCAATGGACTGAAGGAATGTAGATAATAATGGACGCTTTGACTGACAAAACATATTCAGTACACATACAGGGGTGCCGTACCAACCAATACGAAGGTGAAGCCATAGCTGCATCACTTGAAAAGGCCGGTGCAGTCCGATCTCCCGACGATCCCGACATAACAGTGATAGTAAGCTGCACCATAACAGCAGCCGCAGACAGGAAGTGCAGAAAGCTGATCCGTAAAATGAGGAGGGAGAATCCCGATTCTCTTATCATCGCGTGCGGATGCTATGCACAGAGAATGTCCGCCTCCGACAGAGTTACTCTCGGCGTTGATATTTTGATAGGCAACAGAATGAAACACAAAATTGCCGAGCTTGCGTCCGACTGGTTTACAAAGAAAGAACGGGGACCATCACTTTCTATTTTTGACGATGACATAATGACGGACGGATCATGGGATGGCCTGATGCTTGACAGACCGAGGCTTCATACCAGGGCATTCCTTAAGGTCCAGGACGGATGCAGCCATTTCTGCAGCTACTGTATTGTTCCTTATGTCAGGGGGAACCCAGTCGCAAGGGCTGTCGATGATGCGCTTGCCGAGGCAGAGATGATCGTTCAGTCAGGCTGTCCGGAAATCGTGCTTACGGGTGTACACCTTGGCCTGCACGAAGACCTTCCTCAACTTGTTAGAAAGATAGGTTCAATAAAAGGGCTGAAAAGGCTGAGGTTCGGTTCAATAGAGCCTTTTGCCGTTGATGAGAGACTACTTGAGTCGATCGCGGATACAGAAACTTTCTGCAGGCATCTGCACATCCCGCTGCAGAGCGGCGATGACGGTGTTCTTGCCAACATGAAAAGGGGCTATACGACAAAAGGGTTCAGCGAGATAACGGATAACATCAGAAAAAAGCTGGGTGAAAATGTTCACCTCAGCACTGATTTGATGGTAGGTTTTCCCGGCGAGGATGAAAAAGCATTTGAAAACAGTATCCGGTTCATTAAAGATATAGGTTTTGGGAAGATGCATATTTTTAATTATTCTCCCAGGGAGGGCACAGTTGCCGCGCAGATGGCCTGCCCGCCTGAGAACGAAGTAAAGAAAAGGCTTGGAAAGGCACTTGGGGAAGCGGATATCCTTCACAGGAATTACTGCTCAAAATGGATCGGCAGGGATGTAGAGATCCTGGTCGAACAAAAAATCAACGATGCCGTACGCGGACTTGCCCGTAACTATATACGTATCGCTGCCATTTCCGAAACGGCAGAAATTGGAGAAGAGATCAATGTTACTCCAAGAAAATATATAAACGGAATTTTGACATCAGACTTTGGATCAGAATGTCCCCCGGATAATTCCGAATTCCCGGAGTTTTTGTAACTGACCGCTTGTATCGAATTCAATAGTACGATACAATAACATGGTGTTTATCCCCCACTGCACATATGTGTTTATGTTTTGTGAGTGGCCGAGAAAGGGGGGAATGTAGGTGACCACCGTAACCAGACGAGATAACGAGTCGATCGAGGATGCGCTGAAACGTTTTAAGCGTGAACTTCGGAAGGTGGGCGTGCTTCGCGAAGCAAAGAAGCACGAGCATTACGAAAAACCCAGCGAGATCAAAAAACGTAAGAAGGCTGAAATGGCCCGAAACAAAGGCAGGAAGGCTGATTATTAGTTATGTCCGACCTTGAACTGAAGATCCAGAACGATCTGGTCGATGCAATGAAAAAGCGGGACGACATAAGGCTCTCAGTCCTCAGGATGCTGAAATCTGCCATACAGATGGCTCAGATCGAAAAAGGCAGGGGTCTTCCCCTTACAGATGATGAAGTGCTTGTTCTCGTTCGGAGACTTATCAAGCAGCGGAACGAAGCAGCAGAAATGTACAGGTCAGGCGGTGCGCATGACAGAGCTGATAGTGAGCTTGAAGAAGTAAAAGTGCTCGATTCTTACCAGCCCGAACAGCTTTCTGACGATGAGATCGAAAAAATAATAACGGAAATCTCAGCACAGGTCGGAGCGTCAGGTCCGAAAGATATGGGAAAAGTCATGGGCAAAACTGTAGCTGCTGTTAAAGGCCGCGCAGAAGGCGGAAGAATAAAAGAACTGGTTCTGAAACACCTTTCTTCAAAGTCATAAACCAGACGAACAAATAAAAATGCCGGACGCAGGTTCGGCATTTTTTGCGTTTTAGGGAGATAATAGCAGGATAAAAATATGTTTTTTTGATCCTTCCTGTCTTTGAACGTATTGAAAGGAGTTTTATCGATGAAAACTTATATGATACCGTTGGTCCCCGGCCCGGTCTCTGTCCCGGCCAGATTCAGAGAAGCCTATATGACAGATTTCGGTAGTTCTGACCTGGAAAAAGATTTCTATGATCTGCTCAAAGAGAATCAGGGATTACTGAAAAAAATTTTAAATACAGAAAACAGCGTGACCATCCAGTCAGGAGAAGCAATGCTCGTCCTTTGGGGAGCCCTTAAAAGCACAGTTAAACCGAAAGACAGGGTTCTGACACTTTCGAATGGACTTTTTGGCCATGGCCTTGGTGAGATGGCAGGATCCTTGGGTGCGGAAGTAAGATATATCGAGGCTGAGGATGGCAGTTTTATTGACGAAAGTATCCTCAAGCGCGAACTGGCTTCTTTCAGACCCGATGTTGTTACAGCGGTCCACTGTGAAACCCCCAGCGGGCTGCTCAATCCTATAGGAAAAATTGCACCGATGATAAAAGAGAGCGGAGCACTCTTCTGTGTGGATTTTGTAGCAAGCGCCGGAGGAGCGGAAGTGAGAGTCGACGAATGGGGCATAGACCTTGGACTTCTCGGCAGCCAGAAGTGCCTTTCACTGCTGCCGGACCTCTCTGTGCTGACCATGAGTGAAAAGGCCTGGAGTGCAGCCGAGAAAGTAAATTACGCCGGGTATGACGCAGTGCTCCCATGGAGGAACGCGGAAGAAAAAATGGAAATGCCCTGCACTCACAACTGGCACGCTAACGCCGCTATGAACCTTTCCCTAAGATCACTTCTTGAAGAAGGACTCGAAAATTCTTTCAGAAGGCACAGGGAGGTCGCAGAATACTGCCGTTCGAGGATCACCGCGATGGGCCTTGAGCTGTACGCAAAAGACATCAAACTTGCTTCACCTACAGTGACCGCCGTCAAAATACCTTCCGGGTGGACCTGGGAGCATCTGGATGGATCACTAAGAGAGCGTGGGATGTGTGTAGGCGGAAGCTACGGCCATCTTGCAGGGAAAGTTTTCAGAATAGGACATATGGGATCACAGGCGAACATGGAGCTTGTGAAAAAAGGCATGGATGTCCTTGAAAAAGTGTTGAACAAATAATTTTGTACCTGCTATCCTTTTGTCCGATCGGTTAAAACCGGGCCTGAGGCAGGCCCGGTTTTATTTTGGAAGTCAATTATTTAGGATTCAAAGTATTTTTAATATCGATAATATATTTTTCTTTTTTGCATTTTCAATCCCCATATATAGTGTTATACTTAAAAAACCGTTACATATAGTGTCAGGAGGAATGATTAATGCGCTGTCCGGTCTGCGGTGCGCTTGAGACAAGAGTAATAGAAACGAGGAGTGCTGATGAAGGCCGAGTTAACCGGAGAAGGCGCGAATGCCCTGAATGCCAGAATCGCTTTACAACATACGAGAGGCTCGAGGAGAAGAATTATCTTTGGGTCGTTAAGAAAGACGGAAGCAGGGAGGCTTTTGACAGAGGAAAGCTGATGAAGGGGCTCCAGAGGGCTTGTGAAAAACTGGCAGTTCCCCTTGAAAGTATAGAAGAAGCTGTTGCGAACGTTGAGGCAAAAGTCCGCGGCGGGGGACAGGGAGAAGTTCCGACTTCCATTATTGGTGAATACGCTGCGGAAGAACTCAGGAAGATAGACAAGGTCGCATATGTCAGATTTGCGTCGGTATACAGAGAATTTACAGATATTTCCAGTTTTACCCATGAAATAGCAAAACTACTGGAGGACAAGGAGGCACATCGTAATGGCAAATGATGCATTACATGAATCAGGGTCATTTTTCGGCAAACAGGGAAAGATTTTTGAAAAACAGGGGGAATCGACAGACCTTGCACTGATGGTCGATGCACTGGCCCAGGAAGAAAGCTCTCCCTGGGATGCCAGCAGAATAAGGGATGCCCTGATAATCGAAGCCGGGGTTGATCCGGCTACTGCTGAAGGTATAGCCCTGGAGGTCGAAGAGGAACTTCTCAGGTTTGAGAGAACCCATGTGACAACAACGATCATCCGTGAAATGGTCAATGTAAAGCTTTTCCAGAGGGGACTGGGAGCAAAACTGGCGGATCACAGCAGGATAGGTCTGCCTGTTCACGACCTTGAGAAAATGATGCTGACCAGAAATAAAGAGAACAGCAACACAAGCCATAATCCTGAATCCATAAATTTATCCATAGCTGAGATGGTCCTCAAAGAATACGCCCTTACAAAGGTCTTTACCAAAGACATAGCAGAGGCACACCTTAAGGGAGACATCCATCTCCATGATCTGGGCATGGTCAATCGCCCTTACTGTTCAGGGCAGAGCGTTGCATATGTTGCCCGTTATGGTCTTAATATCCCTTCTATAACCAGCGTGTCCAATCCGGCTAAGCATGCTGACGTCCTTCTTGCCCACATACTTAAGATGACATCTGTACTACAGAACCATTTTGCAGGAGCGATAGGATGGGACGCGGTAAATATGTACTTTGCTCCCTATCTTGTAGGATGGACATATGAACAGCACAAGCAACTTGCACAGCAGCTGATATTTGAATTCAACCAGCTGGCAGGAGGCAGAGGGGGCCAGGTTGCATTTACCGACATAAATGTCTACTATGAGATCCCCAACCATTTCAGGGACGTCCCGGCAATAGGGCCGGGAGGAAAATTTACCGGCAAGACCTATGCTGATTACGATGCTGAGTCAAAGCTGTTCCTAAAAGCTCTCTTTGATGTATACATGAGCGGTGACAGCAGGGGACAGCCTTTCTTCTTCCCAAAACCGCTGCTGCACATCACTGATTATTTCTTTAAAGAACCAGGATGGCAGGAATTCCTGGATCAGGCCTGCGAGCTTTCTTCAGAGAAGGGCAACACGTACTTTGTCTTTGACCGCGGCGGTGTAGCAAAGCTCTCGGAATGCTGCAGGCTTTCTTTCGAGCTGACTCCGGAGGATCTTGACGAGGCAAAGCATCCATGGAAGATGCGTTACTGTGCTCTTCAAAACATTACTTTGAACCTTCCCAGAGCGGCATACAGGTGCAACGGTGACGAAGAGACCCTTTTTGAGATAATTGACGAAGAGATGGAACTGGCCGCTAAAGCGCATCTGCAGAAAAGGGCGTTTATAAAGAGCATTCTTGACCTGGGCCTGCATGGCCCTCTCGCAGCCCTATGCGTTTCACATGATGACGAAGGCTATCTCAGAATGAGAAAAGCCAGCCATCTTATAGGCATACTTGGCCTGAATGAAATGGTAGAGGCTGTTACAGGATGTCAGCTCCACGAGAGCGAGCAGGCGGAACAGCTTGGCAAGGCGGTCATACAGTATATGGATCTCAAGTGCCAGCAGCTGTCGGAAAGACTTGGCCTCAAGATCGTCCTTGAACAGACGCCGGCGGAGAGCACCGCGCTTCGTTTTGCAAAGCTTGACCTGCGGGCCTATCCCGATATTGCCCGCAAGTATATCAAGGGAAGCTTCGACACAGGCGAAATATACTATACAAACAGCACTCACCTGAACTACAAACTGGTACAGGATCCTATCGACAAAGTGATGAGGGAGGGTGTGCTTCATCCTATGATAAAGGCCGGTGCCATCACCCATGTCTGGATGGGAGAACATAAACCGGATCCCAAGGCGCTTGCTTCTTTTGTGATCAAGACATTCAGACATACAGAAAACGCCCAGGTGGCATTCAGCCCCGAATTTACAATCTGTAACGAATGCAACCATATCGAGAGGGGACTTTCTGATTCCTGTTCTAGATGCGGGTCCGATGATGTTGACGGCATAACCAGAGTGACCGGTTATTTTACAAGGACTTCATCCTGGAATGCCGGTAAAAGAGGCGAACTCAGGGACAGGGCAAGAGGACCGGTAAAAGCACCGGTATGAGTGAGAGGGAAGATATGAAACGGTATACTGCGGGGGGATATCTCCCCGCATCTTTTTTAGACTGGGACGGTCATGTATCCGCAGTAGTCTTTACTTCCGGATGCAATTTCAGATGCCCATGGTGTCATAACAGCGAACTTGTCCTCCAAAAAACTGATATTATCGACATTAGTTTTATCATCGATGACATCTGCAAAAGGATAAATTTTCTTGACGGAGTAGTCATAACCGGAGGAGAGCCCTGTTTATGGGATGGGTTGTTTGATTTCCTCAAAGTGATGAAAGAGTTGAAAATAAGCGTAAAACTTGACACTAACGGATCAATGCCCGACATACTGGGCAAAGTGATTGAAGATGGACTGGCAGATCACGTTGCGATGGATGTGAAAGCTCCTCTTAATAAAGTGGTTCTTAAGAGAGTTACAGGTGTTGATGTTGATCCCGAGAAAATAAAGAGAAGCATCGATATCATAAAAAGGTCCGTTCCTGCTTATGAATTCAGGACCACTTTTATAGATGGGCTGCTTACGATAGAGGATATGATCGAGGTAAGAAAAGAACTGATAGACGACGCTCATTGGATAATACAGGCATTCAGGCCCGTTAACTGTCTTGATCCCAGCTACTGCTTGTTTCCTGCAGCAGATGCCGAGAAGCTGAGGGAGAAATTTCCCGGCATAAAGGTGAGAGGATGATGATGAAAAAGATCAGTGAATGAGTTATAATTGTCGGCGTGTAAGGACAATTTTTACGGCATCTGTAATCTAAAAATCCAGTTGAGAAGAGGGTGTTCTGCAGTGAAGTTAACAAAGAAAATTTTAGTGGCTTTTTGTGTCGTACTTGTCATGGCCGGAACGGCTATGGCAGCGGATACGGTGAAAATTGGAGTTTACCTCCCTGTAACAGGAGGAAACGCCATCGGAGGACAGCTTGAGCTTGATGGTGTAAAACTGGCGCATAAGGAAGCCCCGACTGTATTGGGCAAAAAGGTAGAGATCATATTTGTTGACAACAAGAGCGATAAAGTTGAAGCAGCAAATGCAGTCAAGAGACTTGTCGACAAAGAGAAAGTCAACGCCATAATAGGCACATATGGTTCTTCCCTTGCCATGGCCGGCGGAGAAGTTGCAGAGAAGGCACGTATCCCGATGGTAGGCACTTCCTGCACTAACCCCCTCGTAACCCAGGGCAAAAAGTATGTTTTCCGCGTTTGCTTCATAGACCCATTCCAGGGGGCAGGTGCTGCCGCCTTCGCGAAGGAAGAGCTGAAAGCCAAGACTGCAGCCTGCCTTATCGAAGTCACAGAGGATTACAGCGTAGGTCTTGCTTCATTCTTTGAGCGCAATTTTACTAAAAACGGCGGGAAAATAGTTTCAAAACTCAACTATCAAAAGGGTGACCAGGATTTCACAGCCCAGCTGACAGAGATCATCAGCAAGAACCCCGATGTCCTTTACATCCCTGCCAACTTTGCTGAAGGCGCGATCATCATGCGTCAGGCAAGAGAACTTGGCGCTAAGTTCAAGATCCTTGGCGGCGATGCCATGGACAACCCCGAAATTGTCAAGATAGGCGGAGATTCTGTAGAAGGTTTCAGCTATACCACCTTTGCGTACGCGCCTGAAATGCCCAACATGAGCCCCATAGCCAAGAAATTCACGGAAAACTGGAAGAAGGCTTTTCCGGGCAAAGATCCTAACGCACTCACAGCTTGCGGTTATGACAGCTACATGCTTATCCTTGACGCCATCAAACGCGCGAAAAGCGATGATCCCGAAAAGATCACAGCAGCGATCGCAGCTACAAAGAACTTCCCGGGAGTCACAGGAAACACCACCATCAACGCTTCCCATGATGCAGAGAAATCTGTAGGCATTATGCAGATCAAAAACGGGAAGAGGATATTCCTCACTGTAGTTGAACCTAAATAAATTATATTGACTTAAGCTCCTAAAATGGGGGGAGGGTATATCCCTCCCCTTTTTCGAGAGCGGGGAGAATAGTTATGACTTTGGATATGTTTATTCAGCACACATTCAACGCGTTGACGCTGGGAAGCCTCTATGGCCTTATCGCCATTGGTTATACGATGGTTTACGGCATTCTTCGGCTGATCAATTTTGCACATGGCGACATCTTTATGATAAGCGCCTATTTTGTTTTTTTTGCCATCACCCTCCTTAATCTTCCATGGGTCGCTGCCGTCATCCTTTCTATTGCAGGAACAGCCCTTTTCGGTGTAATGGTAGACCGGATAGCCTACAGGCCCTTAAGAGATGCTCCAAGGATATCTGCTCTTATAAGTGCTATCGGAGTCTCATTTTTTATTGAAAATATATGTCTGGTCCTCTTTACCGGAGTCCCGAAACCTATGCCCAGGCTTGAAATGCTTGTAACTGTCATGCAGTTTGGCAATATAAGGATCCTTCCTCTGGCGATATTCGTTCCTGTAAGTTCTTTTCTGCTTGTTGCGGGACTTCTTTGGGTACTTTATCGGACACCTCCCGGATTAGCCATGCGTGCTATATCAAAAGACATAGAGACTACTCGTCTCATGGGAGTCAGAGTGGACAGGATAATAGCTCTCACATTCGCCATTGGTTCAGCCCTTGCTGCGGCAGCAGGCATAATGTGGGCGCTTAGGTATCCGCAGATACATCCTTTTATGGGAGTATTCCCGGGATTCAAAGCCTTTATAGCGGCAGTACTAGGCGGAATAGGCTCTGTTCAGGGGGCAATGATAGGCGGGCTTCTGCTCGGTTTCATAGAGATAATGATAATTGCCTTCTTCCCGGAGCTTTCTGGTTACAGGGATGCTTTCGCATTTGTGCTGCTGATAATGATACTTTTTGTTAAACCAACCGGACTAATGGGAGAAAAACTGGAGGACAAGATATGATGGAGAAAAAAACAAAAATCATTCTTAACCTTCTGCTGACACTTCTGCTTGCGCTTTTCCTCTGGTGGGCCAATGGAAATCTGGACGGATACAAGATCCAGGTCCTCAACCTGATTGCAGTGAACGCGATCCTTGCACTAAGTCTGAACCTGATCTACGGTTTTACGGGGATGTTCTCGCTGGGGCATGCAGGTTTTATGGCCATAGGTGCCTATGTCAGCGCCATCCTCATCCTTCCTGCTGCGCAGAAGGAGATGATGTATATCCTGGAGCCGATAATCTGGCCCTTCTCAGTCCTTGAAGCTCCGTTTTTCATCTCTGTTCTTGCAGGCGGACTAATCGCTGCGCTTCTTGGTCTTCTGATCGCGCTTCCGGTACTTCGCCTTGGCGGAGACTATCTTGGGATCGCTACTCTTGGATTTGCTGAAATAATCAGGGTCGTCTTTACAAATATCACGCCGGTCACAAACGGAGCACTGGGGTTAAAAGGGATACCGCCTTATGCCAACCTTGGCTGGAATTATTTCTGGTGTATCCTGACTTTTTTTGTGATCGTCAAACTGCTCTCAAGCAATTTCGGCAACTGTCTGAGAGCTATACGTGACGATGAAGTGGCTGCAAAAGCGATGGGAATAAACACTTTCAAGTGCAGGGCAATATCTTTTGCCGTCGGCGCTTTTTTTGCAGGTGTCGGAGGAGCGCTGATGGGGAGCCTGATAACTACGATCGACCCCAAGATGTTCAACTTCCAGCTGACATTCAATATCCTTATGATCGTTGTTGCCGGAGGGCTGGGTTCGATCACGGGTTCAATGGTAGGGGCGGTCGTGATAACTGTACTTCTTGAATGGCTAAGGTTCGTAGAAGACACGATAGAGATCGGCTCTTTCGTACTTGTCGGAATTCCCGGGATGAGGATGGTAATATTCTCGCTGGTGCTTCTCTTAATTATCCTATACCGCAGGGAAGGGATAATCGGAGGGTATGAATTCAGCTGGGACAGCATTACCAGACGATTTGGCAGTAAAAAGGAGGACGAATAGATGGGCAGATCCGTTCTCAGGACAGAAAATGTAACGATAAAATTTGGCGGACTGACCGCTGTCGGTGACTTTAACATAGAGATAGAAGAAGGAAGTATCTCCAGTCTGATAGGCCCCAACGGAGCGGGAAAGACTACCTGTTTCAACATAATAACCGGCTTTTACACTCCCACTGAGGGAAAAATCTTATTCATGGATGATGACATTACAGGCATGAAGCCTCATGATGTCTGTAAGGCCGGGATAGCAAGGACGTTCCAGAATATCAGGCTTTTTGCCGGAGGCACAGTTCTGCAGAATGTAATGACTGCCTGCTGGGTACGTCAGAAATCACCTTGGTGGACGGCCCCACTTATGCTTCCGGGTTTTCTCAGGGAAGAACGCGAGATAAGGGAAAAGTCGATGGGACTGCTCAATGCAGTCGGCCTGGACCATCTCTCTAAAGAAATTGCCACAGGACTGCCCTATGGAGCCCAAAGAAGACTTGAGATCGCAAGGGCGCTGGCAACGGAACCCAAACTTCTCCTGCTTGACGAGCCTGCGGCAGGCATGAATCCACAGGAAAGCCAGGAACTGATGAATTTCATAAGGCAAATAAGGGATAAATTCAACCTGACCATCTTCCTGATAGAACATGACATGAAGGTCGTCATGGGAGTATCTGAATGGATAAGGGTACTTGACTACGGCCAGCTTATTGCCGAAGGAACTCCTGCTGAGATCCGCTCGAACTGTAAAGTGATCGAGGCATACCTTGGAAAGGAGGCCGTCGCCTGTGCTGAAAATTGAAAACCTCAACGTCCGTTACGGAGGGATCCATGCTATCCGTGGTATCTCGCTTGAAGTCCCGATAGGTAAGATCGTCACGCTGATCGGAGCAAACGGTGCCGGAAAAAGCAGCACTCTGAGGTCTGTTGCGGGGCTGGTCAAGAACAAAACGGGAAGCATCTCATGGAAAGGCAAAAATATATTCGGCCTCCTGCCGGAAGAGATACTGATGTCCGGTGTTGCATTATGTCCCGAAGGCCGCCGGATCTTCCCACAACTTACAGTTCTTGAAAATCTCAAACTAGGCGGATATTCCCGCAAAGACAAGTCAGGACTCGAAGAGTCGATAGAGAGAGCCTTCAAGCTCTTCCCCAGGCTGAAAGAGAGAGTCTGGCAGAAGGGCGGGACACTTTCAGGAGGAGAACAGCAGATGCTTGCGCTTGCAAGGGCTCTGATGAGCGATCCCCAGCTGATAATGATGGACGAACCATCTCTTGGACTGGCGCCATTATTGGTACAGGAAGTATTTGAGATCATTCGTGAAATAAACAAAGAGGGCAAGACGATACTTCTTGTTGAACAGAACGCATTTGGAGCCTTGAATGTAGCAGATTATGCATATGTTCTGGAAGTCGGTGCGATCACCCTCGAGGGCAAGGGCATAGATCTGCTGAGAGACAGACGCGTAATAGATGCATATCTTGGAGGATGAGCTAGATAGTCCAAGACTCAAGCAGACAATGGATCCTGATCAAAGCTTAAAATAATTGAGGATAGGCCTTGTAGTTTATCCTCAATTTTCTAATATCCTTCTGATCTGTATTAATATTATTATGCCCTATAATATAAAATCTAAGCGCGTTTAGATGACTGACAATATATTTAAAGCGGAGGAAGCCATGAAAATACCTTCTGCAATGAATCTTCCAAATCTGCTCAGCATATCACGGGTTTTTCTTGTGCCGGTAGTGATGGTCTTTCTTACATTGCGTACCCAGTTTGGTTTTATTGAAGGAGTCAATATAGGTGACCTTCTTGCCGGGCTTGTATTTATAATCGCCTCTCTTACAGATGCCGCCGACGGATATATCGCAAGGAAGAAGGGGATCGTTACCAACTTGGGAAAGTTTATAGATCCTCTCGCTGACAAGATCATGGTGGTAGCTGTCCTGGTGGCGCTTGTTGACCTGCACAGAGTTCCCGCTTGGATGGTAGTTGTAATTATCTCGAGGGAATTTATCGTCACCGGTCTCAGGATGATAGCAGCTTCTGAAGGGGTCGTCATCGCGGCTTCCAAAGGAGGCAAACTCAAAACAGTGAGCCAGATCATAGGCATTATCCTGCTGATCTTTAACATCCCAGGCGGCCTGACAGTAATGTGGATCGCCATGGCTCTTACTATATGGTCAGGCGGGGACTATCTTGTGAAATGCATCGATCTGCTTGATTGAACTGACTCTTTTGATTTGTATTGATGGACAGATGCAATATACATTTATTCAAAAACGTTTTCCGGATAGAGGAGGAATGTATTTTGAAGGACGAACTTTTTAAAACTATAGAAAAACTTGAGCCGCAAATGGTCTCTCTCTTGTCGGACCTGGTGGAGATACCGGCGATAAGTCCTCTTGGCGGAGGCAATGGAGAATACAGAAAAGCCAGATACATCGCAGAAAAACTTGAAGAGATGGGCTTTGGCAAACCTGAAATATATAACTCGCAAGACCCCCAAGCTGAAGAGGGAGTAAGGCCAAATTTGACCGTGAGGATACCGGGAAAAACCTCAAAACGCCTCTGGATAGTTTCACATATGGATGTGGTCCCTGAAGGAGACAGGAAGCACTGGGAGACTGATCCCTTCAAGGCGGTAGTTAAAGATCGCAGGGTTTACGGACGGGGATCGAACGATAACTGTCAGGAACTTGTCTCGTCACTTTTTGCCGCGGTCGCTTTAAGAGAAAATGATCTGCAGCCTGAACATGAGATCTGCCTTTGCTTCGTGGCAGACGAAGAGGTCGGCAGTGCTCACGGGATACAGCATCTTATCAGGCAGGGTCTTTTCAGTCCTGATGACCTGGTAATAGTTCCTGACGGAGGCAATGAAGAAGGCGATTTCATAGAAATAGCTGAAAAGAGTATTTGCTGGATAGAGTTTACTGTGGTGGGGAAACAGGTGCATGCAAGCAGACCGCAGCTTGGCAGCAACGCATGCAGGGCTGCGAACGAATTTTCATGCTCGCTCGATATAGCTCTCCACAACGCTTTCCCGGACAAAGACGAAATTTTTGACCCGGCAGGTTCAACTTTTGAACCCACGAGGCGTAATGCAAACGTCCCGAATGTGAATACGGTGCCCGGACGGGATGTTTTCTGTTTTGACTGCAGGGTATTGCCGAATATTCCTCTGGAAGAAGTACTGAAAGTTGTCGACGCAGAGATCAGGAAAATCCAGGATAGAAGAAATGTAAAAATCACTTACGATTTTTTACAAAGAGAGCAGGCCCCATCTCCGACACCTTCCGGCTCTCCTGTGGTAGAGATCCTAAGAGAAGCGATAAGATGCGTTTATGGTCTTGAGCCGCATGTCGGCGGAGTCGGCGGAGGCACTTGCGCCAAATATTTCAGGGATGAAGGTATCCCCGCTGTAGTATGGTGCCAGGAAGCCGATGTGGCGCACATGCCAAACGAGTACGCAGAAATAGACCACATGATCAACGAAGCCAAGGTCTTTGCGTTGATGATGCTCAAGAAAAACTGAATACAAAGAAACCTGAGCGATAATCGATTGGGCCGGCGCGGCATGTAACGCCGGCTCAATTTTTTTGATCTCTAAGTATAGGTCATATTGCTTTGACTGCTATATGCATAAAAGGATATAATCAGCCGATGGGAAGAAATATCATCACAAAAGAATTGTTTTATGTTTTTGAGAGGTGGAGTTTCAATGGGACTGTTTAGCGGTGTCATAAAGGCACTGGGATTAGATCCTAATGACAGAGCGATCGCGCGTTATGAGGAAAAAGCTTCGATAATAGATTCCTTCGAACCACAGTTAAAAGATCTTAAAGATGAAGAACTTGCCCAGTCAGCATCATTTTTTAAAGCACGCCTTGAAAATGGAGAAACGCTTGACGACATGCTTCCTGAGGTTTTTGCAAGAGTTAGGGAAGTCTCAGTACGTACACTTGGACTTCGCCATTTTAAAGAACAGCTTATGGGAGGAATGGCACTTCACGAGGGTAAAATAGCCGAAATGAAGACAGGAGAGGGAAAAACTCTTGTTGCCACTCTGGCAGTAGCTTTAAATGCAATAGCAGGCCGCGGAGTCCACGTTATCACTGTCAACGACTACCTAGCAGCACGCGACGCTGAATGGATGGGGCCTGTTTACAGAGGAATGGGGCTCTCTGTCGGCGTGATCTCCCCTTTCATGGATCAGGAAGACCGTTTCACAGCCTATCGCAAAGATATAACCTATGGTACCAACAGTGAGTTCGGGTTTGATTATCTAAGGGACAACATGGCAATACAAAAAAATCAGCAGGTACAAAAAGGTCATTCCTATTGCATAGTAGACGAAGTCGACTCCATACTTATAGATGAGGCAAGAACACCGCTGATAATTTCAGGACCGTCTGAAGATGATACCGAGCCCTACAGGATAGCTGACAGCGTGGCCAGGGAGCTAATAAGGGGCACTGACTTCGAGGTAGAAGAAAAAGAACGCAATCTTGCTTTGACTGAAACCGGAATAGCAAAAGCAGAAAGATTAATGAAGCTGCCCAACCTTTTTACTGATTTTGCCAACTCTTCGCTCTCACACAAAATAGCCCAGTCGCTTAAAGCACACCATCTTTTTCAGAGGGACGTTCATTATGTCGTTAAAGACGGTGAAATAGTTATCGTTGACGAATTCACAGGCAGACTTATGTTTGGCCGCAGGTATTCAGATGGTCTTCATCAGGCCATTGAAGCCAAAGAACGTGTGAAAATCGGCAGGGAGAATCAGACCCTTGCTACAATCACGCTCCAGAACTATTTCAGGATGTACGAAAAACTTGCCGGTATGACAGGTACCGCACTCACAGAAGCGGAAGAGTTCAAGGAGATATACGGTCTGGAAGTCATCGTTGTGCCGACACATATGCCAATGATAAGGCAGGATCATCACGATGCAATATACAGGACTGTGCCTGAGAAGTATAACGCTGCTGCCGACGAGGTATATGAAGCATACGAAAAGGGACAGCCTGTCCTGGTAGGTACGACCTCTATCGAAAACTCAGAGAAGGTCAGCAGACTGCTGCGTGC
Organism: Synergistaceae bacterium; assembly: GCA_050175815.1. Classification (GTDB taxonomy): domain Bacteria; phylum Synergistota; class Synergistia; order Synergistales; family Synergistaceae; genus Caenicola. The sequence continues at coordinate 11,817 of JBFXIQ010000014.1, read as the reverse complement.
AAGGAAGATACCACATAGCGTCCTCAATGCCAAAGTTCATGATAAAGAAGCTTCTATTGTTGCCCAGGCCGGTCGCCTCAAGGCCGTTACTGTTGCGACAAATATGGCGGGCCGTGGGACAGACATCGTTCTCGGAGGCAACGCTGAATTCATGGCCCGTGAGGATATGCAGAAAAAGGGTCTTAATATCAAGGACAGCGACGAGGAGTACAAAAACGCCCTGGAAGAATTTAAAAAACTTTGCGCAGAAGAGCATGAGGCTGTGATCAAAGCAGGGGGCCTGCGCATAATAGGTACAGAACGGCATGAGTCAAGACGAATAGACAACCAGCTCAGAGGCCGTTCAGGAAGACAGGGCGACCCGGGCGAGAGCCGTTTTTATATCGCGCTTGAAGATGACCTGATCCGCCTCTTTGGAGGAGACAGAGTCCAGGGAATTATGGAAAAGCTCGGAATGGAAGAAGGAGAGTGCATTGAACACACACTTCTTTCCAGGGCTATTGAGAATGCCCAGAAAAAAGTCGAAGAGATGCACTTTGACATAAGAAAGCAGCTCCTTGCATACGACAACGTAATGAACCAGCAGCGCGAAGCCCTGTACAAGGAAAGAAGCGAGATACTGAATGATAAGGATATCGCTTCCAGAATGCTTGGTGTTCTGGAAGATACCGCACAGTCCCTTTTAGATAAAGTCTTTGGAGATAATGACAATGCAGAGCCAGACATACAATCAGTAAGCGTGAAACTGAACTCACTCTTCTGGCCGGGCATGTCGAAACATATTGAAAATGTCGAAACAAAGGAAGATCTTGAGCAGGCAAAGCCGGTCATTCTCGAAGATATAAGATCACGCTTCAGTCAGAAAACGGAAGACCTTGGACCTGAAGTTTCAGAGCAGATCTTCCGCTATATTTTTCTTGAGGTCCTTGATACGAACTGGAAAGAACACCTGCTGGCGATGGATGAACTCAGAAGGGGTATAGGGCTCAGGGCCATAGGGCAAAAAGACCCGCTGCTCGAGTATCAGTTTGAATCCTTCAGCCTTTTTCAGACAATGCTGGTTCAGATCAGGGAGGGTATAACCGAGTTTGCTCTTAAGGTATCGGTCGTAAACAAAGATAAAGAAAAGAGCAGGTCAAATTGGATCGAGAGCCGGGATGCACTTGAGATACCTGATACATTTGGATACAGCGAAGATATGGAAAACCCTGGAACATTGGCAACAGCGCAAAAAACACAGCCGATAGTGAACGTCAACAAGGTTGGACGCAACGATCCCTGCCCATGCGGAAGCGGTAAAAAGTACAAGCAATGCTGCGGCAGATGACCGGGAGGTATTAGATGAGACGTTTTTTTTGCTTTACTGCAATATTTCTGACACTGCTGTCAGCGTTTTTAGTTTTGCCTGCTGATGCAGAAGCCTGGAACACATCTGAAGAAGTCAGGAGACTCAACAAGGAAGTTCCTTCGATAGATGGATTCACCGGGGCCACCTCTGTAGTCTGGCTCAAGAACAATGATTTCAGGATGCTGAATGACGGAACGATGGAAAACACCCTTTACTACGTTGTTCTGACAGGTGAGAGCATCCCGGACCAACTCAAAGATATAAAAATACCTATTCCGGCAAATGGTTCAGTTGATATATTGGAAGCCGCCTGGTACAACCCGATGACTTCCATGAAAGAGGGCGAGCTGTCGCTTTCTGAAGAAACACTTAACGGCGGAGCATTGGTAAAAAAGATCACCACAACTGATGAAGCGGTGGGAAGAGTTGTTGTGCTTGTTGTCAGAACAAAACATGAAAAACGTTATGGTGTAGATGAAACAATAGATATGGCAGGGCCCCTTCCAATATGGGAACAAAACGTCACTGTAGAGCTTCCAGAGGGAAGGGAACTTTACTGGCATGGAAGGGATGTAAAAGATCCTGTAGTTACAAAATCGTCAGGACAGCAGAAATTAAAATGGACAGTCATGAATCAGGAAAAATGGGACGGAGAAGGTTTTGTCGTTTATAAGAGGCCGAGCTTGTCTTTCAGCTCAAGGAAGGGTATCAACCAGAGCCTTTCCGTTATGAGTGAATTTGTGAACACTTTTCCATCCATTGGGCTCCCCAAGTCAATATCTTCAGGAGACAAAACAAAGACAGGTATGAAGCTCATGGAATGGATAGCCCAGCCCTCAAAAAAACTCTCAGGATATCCCCGCAACTGGGTCAGATCTCCTGAAAATATTCCTGAAGAGGGCCCCTGGACTCCATGGGAACAGACTTTGATCCTTAATAAATGGCTGAACTCTATTGGATGGGAAACAAAGATATGGTGGCAGGCATCAATGGAACTGGACAAAGAAAGCCCCGGCTCTACAAGCCTTTGGACAGCTCCTGTCCTTGAGCTGTCTCCAAACGGAGGCAAAACTGAATTTTATCAGGCCGGTCAGACATCCGCTTATGGGGTCACTGCTCCGTCTGTAACCGGAGCACTTCTTTACCGACTGAAAGACGGAGATTTTGAAAAAAAGACTGTAAGCTCAGGCAGCCCTGCCGATCACAAACTTGAATTTCTTTGGAAGCTGGATCTCAACGAGATAGGTTCTGCCGAGGGGACATTGACGATAGCCGTAAGTGGAGGCTGGGCACAGCTGATGTCTGATGGGTATCTGCCTCCAGAGAATGGACTTAGTGATTTTCTAAGAAAAAGGGTAAACTTCGCTATTCCTGGCATGGTCCTTGATCCGCTTTCAGTAGAACCTACCAAGACGGGTTACAAACTTGAATTCAAAGTAAAGTGCGTTCCGGGAATAATGTTGGGAGAGAATCTCCTGCTTCGGCTTCCGGGAGGAGTTCCATCAAGAGTCGGGGAGATGATCGGAAAAGAAAGCAGTTATACTTTGCGTTTTCCCTTCATAATTGATCAGAAAATAAGGATGAACATGCCATCAGGGTATAAAATGATCCAGTCTCCCCCGCTAAAAAAACTTGGGGAAGGATCAAAAGCGGTCCTCAGAGAATCGATCACACACTGGCCCAAAAAAGCCCAACTGTTAGCGGACAGCACGTGGACGGTAAAAAGCGTGATCGTAGATGACCGTCTTGCAGCAATTTTAAAGGAAGAGCTTGCCGCCTGCATGAGGTGGCCTGTCCTTGATCTTCCTTTCAGGAAATAAAGTCTTTTATTTTTAAGGAGTGTTTGACTTTGCAGAACATGACAGAAGAGCTTAAACAGTTACTGGAAAGAGCAGTGGAAGATATCGCAAAAGAAGCCGATCAGGAATTGCCTGAAGGGTTTATGGTGCGTCTTGAACGCCCAAGGCAGGCAGGACATGGTGACTGGGCGACCAATATTGCAATGCAGCTGGCGAAGCCTTTCGGCATGAAGCCCAGAGAACTTGCTGACAAATTGATCGATAAGGTGCCGCTTGGAGAGATCGTTGAAAAGGCAGAGGTCGCAGGTCCCGGCTTTATCAACTTTACACTAGCTTCAAACTGGATCACTGAAGCAATTAAAAGCACGATAGCCCAAAATGAAAATTACGGAAGGGTCAACTCAGGCAAAGGCCGGAGGGTCCAGGTGGAATTTGTCAGCGCCAACCCGACGGGCCCGCTGCACATGGGGCATGGCCGCGGCGCAGCAGTGGGAGACATAACAGCCTCGATACTTGACTTTGCCGGATGGGATGTTGAACGTGAATACTACATAAATGATGCCGGCCTCCAGATGGAGCTTCTGGGCAAATCAGCTCAGTCCCGCTACTTTGATGAACTTGGAAGAGGGGATGAAGCCCCCATGCCGGAAGACGGCTATCACGGGGAATACATGACAGACATAGCCCGGTCCTTCGTTAAGAAGTACGGTGAAGAACTTTCGAAGAAACCACTGGAAGAGACCGTTGAATTTTTTTCTGTGGAGACAGGTAAAATAGTTACCGAAATGATCCGAAAGGATCTGGAAGAGTTTGGTGTGACATTTGACGTCTGGTTCTCAGAAAAATCACTTTATGACAACGGCCGGGTAGAACCCGCGATGGAAGAACTGAAGAAGAGGGATTACGCATACGAGGAAGAAGGCGCACTCTGGTTCAGGTCCACTCTTTTCGGGGATGATAAAGACAGGGTCCTTATACGGACCAACGGAGTACCGACCTACTTCACATCTGATGTGGCCTACCTGAAAAACAAGTATGACAGGAATTTTGAAAAGCTGATCTATGTCTGGGGCGCCGACCATCACGGGTACGTACCGAGACTTAAGTCGGTCAATAAGGCTTTTGGTCATCCGGACGATGCTGTTGATGTGCTTCTGATACAGATGGTAAACCTCCTCAGGGATGGTAAACCGGTTCAGATGTCAAAACGTGCAGGTACGATAATAACACTGAGAGAGATAATGGATGAAGTCGGAGTAGATGCAACGAGGTTTTTCTTCGTGATGCGCCGTTGCGACAGCACCCTTGATTTTGATCTTGAGCTGGCGAAAAAGGCGACTTCTGAAAACCCTGTTTTCTACGTTCAGTATGCTCATGCAAGAATATGCAGCATATATCGTGAACTTGAGGAGAGAGGAGTAACACTGCCGGAGATCGAAGAATTTGATGTTTCGCTGGTAACGGACCAGTCTGAGATAAATCTTGCGAAGGCTATATCAAGACTTCCTGAGGAAGTGGAAAAGTCAGCTGACGAGTTTGCACCGCACAGGATCGCATACTATGCCACTGAGCTTGCCGAAGCCTTCCACTCGTTCTATAACAGCCAGCGCATACTTGGTGTGGAAGAGCCTGTTATGAAAACACGTATTCTGCTGATGGAAGCAGCAAAGATAACACTTAAAAATGTACTCGGACTGCTGGGAGTTTCTGCTCCTGAAAAGATGTAGTTCCCGAGCTGAGAGTTTATTAGCTGACAGATCATGAAAGCTCCCAGGTTGCGGTGGATCATATTTGCCGCTGCAGTGACATTTCTAATAGCAGTTCTCCTTACCTCATTCTTCAAGGAACTTGAAAGGATAGATATCCTTTCCGGTACCATGGATAAAAGGATGGTGGAGCTTGTCGCTGAAGAAAGAAAATCACAGGAGCTTAAGCAGAAAATTGAATACTACAGCAACCCTGAGGGTATTGCCAGACTTGCGAGGGAACAGTTCAACCTGGTACTCTCAGGCGAAGTCATCTATAAGATAGAGATAACTTCAAACGATGTCTTGCACTAGGCAAACTTCGGTGTTATAGTACTTGATTGTATGTCCCTGTCTCTTTCTTGAAAAGAGACCAGAGTCCAAAGGGAGGAGGTGAAGTACGTGCGATCTTACGAAATGGTTGTGATTCTTCAGGCAGATCTTGAAGACCATAAAATGGTATCAGAAGATATTGCCGAGGTCGTGCGCGGTTTGGGAGCAGAGTTGGAAAAGGTGGATCTTTGGGGCAAAAAGCGTTTTGCCTACCACATTGAAAAACAGCTCGAGGGTTTTTACGTTCTGTATACGTTTAAGCTCGACCCCGCACAGGTCAAGGAAATGGAACGTCTCCTTAGCCTCAAACCCCAGGTTATACGACAGATGGTCGTTAACCTGGAGGAGAAGTAAACGTCATGGCTCGCGGATACAACAAGGTTATCATTATGGGTAACCTGGCAAGAGATCCTGACGTGAGGTTTACTCCGAACAAGCAGAAGGTAGCAAGGATAACTGTGGCGATCGGCCGCCAGTGGAAAAACAAGGCGACAGGAGAACTGCAGAGCCACACTGACTTCGTAAATGTTTCTGCCTGGGGCTTTACGGCAGATATCTGCGAACGCTATCTTAAAAAGGGGCGTCCTGTTTTAGTCGAGGGGCGCATAAGTGTCCGTGATTTCGACGACCCAAAGACAGGACAGCACCGATGGGTGACTGAAGTTGTCGCTGAGAATATAGTTCTCCTTGGTTCAGGCCGCAGAGAAGATGAAGGACCTTCAGCATCCGCTTCTCATGCTGAGCAGAATCCCGGAAGCGCCAGGATGCATTCCGATGCGATCTCTGGCGGGGACATGGGAAGCCTAAGGGAAGAAGAGGGATTTGAAGATGAATTTCCACTTGATTTCTCTGAAATGGGCGGAACTGAGGGACCTGGAGATGTACAGATACCATTCTAGGAAGGGGTTGAGTCTTTGATGGAAAACAGTTCGAATTTTAACCGTAAACGCCGTAAGCGCCGCCCGAAGGTTTGTCATTTCTGTGTAGATAAAATCGATCACGTAGATTACAAAGAAGTAGAAAAACTTAAAAAATATATTACAGAACGCGGCAAGATAGTGCCAAGAAGAGTTACCGGGACTTGTGCCAAGCACCAGCGCCAGCTCACAAGGGCTATAAAGAGGGCAAGAATAATTGCGCTTTTGCCTTTTACATCAGATTAAAAATTAAGTCTGTGCTGTATAATTGGGAGAGGGCCGCAGGGCTCTCTCTTTTTTTATTGTCTTTGTGGGGGTCGGAAAGTGAAATCGAAAATTATTTTTGAATGGTTGTCATGGATACTTTTGAGTATAGTTATGTTCTCGGGTGGAATGTACATTGCTCTCGCATCCCCCTTCCTGATCCTTATAGCTCCGGCCCCGCTTATGGTACTTGAAATAAGGCAGGGATTCCGTGAATCGCTATTAGGAGTCCTCTTCGGTTCTGTATTTGTCTTTATGCTGTTTGGAAGTCTTACTGCTTTTATGTATGCCCTTGAATTTGGTGCTTTAGGGGTAGTCTTTGGCTATATTTCAGGCAGGACTGAAAAAGGCATCGATTTCATCCTTATCTCTGTCACAGCCTCAATTATAGCCAAGATAATCCTGCTGGTCACCTTTGCAAGCATTTCGGGGATGAACCCATTTGCAATGTCGCCTGAAACAGCGATGGAGATAGTATCTTCGCTGGCGGGCAAACTTTCATCCGGCGGGATCGGAACTTCAGACGAAATAATTAAAAATTATTCACTGGCTATGGTAGAGACTGTATCACTCCTGATGCCGTCCATGATCATTTTTTTCTCTGCTATAGACACATTTGCGACTTACTGGACGGTTTCATATCTTATCAGGAGATCAGGAGGAGAACCTTTACCGAGCCTTCCTAAATTTGAAACATGGCGTTTCCCTAAAAACCTTTTTTGGGCATTGGCTGCAGCGGTGATAATGGATCTTGCAGGCAAGGCTTTCCCGGATGAGAGAGTATACACTGTAGTATCTGCAAACCTCATGGAAGTTCTCAGGGCAATATTCATGCTTGAAGGCCTGTCACTATGTTGGTACTATATGTCATCCAGGAGGATAGCGAAGGTTATAAAAGTGATATTTTCGCTTTTCTGCATACTCTTCTCTCCTGTCTCGTATATTTTGTCTATGGTTGGAATCTTTGATATCTGGTACGATTTACGTACTAGGATAAGGGGGAAAAAGAATGAAAGTGATTCTTAAACAGGATGTTAATAAAATAGGGAAAAAGGGTGACCTTCTTGAAGTCGCTGACGGCTACGGCCGTAATTTCCTAATCGCCAGAGGACTTGCTGAAGAAGCCACAGAGGGAAAAGTACGCGAGCTTCAGCAGATGCAGAAGACTCAGAAGATAAAAGATGATAAAAAATTAAAAATTGCTGAGGAAGCCAGAAAGAAACTTGGCGGTAAAGTAGTCAGGGTAAAGGTCAATACGGGCGAAGGCGGCAAACTGTTTGGAAGCGTAACGACAGCCCAGATCGCGGAAGCTCTGGTCGCCCAGTTCGCTATTCCCGTAGATAAAAAAGATTTGAAAATAGAGGAAACAGTCAAAAAGACCGGTGAATACCAGTTTAAAGCAAAACTATACACTGGCGTTGAAGCAGAAATGACCCTTAAAGTGGAGTCAGAATAAATTGAGCACCAGCAGGGAATTCGACAGGATACCTCCTTTCAATCTTGAAGCCGAGCGCTCTGTGCTCGGTTCATGTCTCCTTGACAGGGATTCCCTGCTTATAGTAATTGAAGGTCTGCGAGCCGAGGATTTCTATGATCCAAGGCACAGGACTGCATTTGAGATAATCGCTTCCATGGCGGAGCAGGACAATGCAGTAGACTCCCTGACTTTCAGAGAAGAGATAAAAAAACGCGGTGTGGAAGACCGTATGGGAGGACTTCCCTTTGTAGCAGAGCTTATGGACGCGGTGACTACAACAGCCAATATAGAGTACCACGTAGGGATCGTAAGGGATAAATCTGTACACAGGGGACTCATAACGGTTGGGACCGACATATCACGGATGGGTTTTTCGGAGGAGATCGGAATTGACGAGGCTCTGGAGACTGCCGAACAAAAGGTATTTGAAATCGCCAGGTCAGGAAGATCTTCAAGACTAAAGGGAGCCAGAGAAGTTGTAACTTCAGCTATCGGGGAAATTGAGAAACGACTGGCCGGAGGACTGGATATCACCGGAGTGCCGTCCGGCTTTACAGATTTTGACAAACTTTCCGGAGGAATGCAGCCAGGCAGCCTTTACATACTTGCTGCAAGGCCCTCTATGGGTAAAACAGCTTTTGCGCTTAATGTAGCGCAGCACGCTGCCCTTCAGGAAGACATCCCGGTTCTGATGTTCAGCCTTGAAATGTCCGCGGAACAGATAGCCCAGAGGATGCTTTCCGCTGAATCCAGGGTCAACCTCAGACAGATGTTTGAATCACGGAAAGTCCAGAACGAACAGTGGCAGGAACTTTCGAAAGCTGCAGGAAATCTGTCGAAAAGCCCCATTTATATCGACGACAGCTCAACACTTAACACACTTGACCTAAGAGGCAGATGCAGGAGGTTTTTTGCGAAGCATAAGTCGGGCAAAGGGTTGGTCGTACTTGATTATCTCCAGCTTATGAACGTTGCCAGAAAGATCGAGAACAGACAGCAGGAAGTGTCTGAGATATCCAGGGCGCTCAAGGGTATAGCGAGGGAATTTAAAGTGCCTGTACTGGCGCTTTCCCAGCTTTCAAGGGATGTTGAAAAACGCGGCGGAAGCAAAAAACCACAGCTTTCAGACCTTCGAGACAGCGGAGCCATAGAACAGGACGCTGATATGGTCATATTCCTTTACAGGGAAGCATACTATGCCCAGGAAGGGGAGACAGTTGACCCCACCTCTGAAGTCATAGTAGCAAAGAACAGAAACGGTCCAACCGGTAAAGTAGACCTGATATTTTTCAAAGAATATGCGAGGTTTGAAAACAAACTTAGCGGTCTTTATTGATCCGGTTCGGACATTATTTCAGTTCATGTATATTTTTCCCTATTCATAGGCAACCGCTTAAGATTCATTAAGTCGAAGGGGATCTGCAAATGAAATCAAAGTTTTTAACTACGACTAAATTGCCCTCTGAAAACCTTCTGGGAGGTATGATCAAAAGAGATCAAATTGAGTCTTCGGAGCATAAGAATGCTGTCCACCCGATCATTTTTTATCTTTTGATATTTATCTCTCTCGGATCGCCCAACTTGATCTTTTCCGGCATCAGCTGGTTTGACACACTTCACATTATGAAATGGACCTTTGCAATGGTCCCCGTTGCGATAATCTCAGTTATCGGAGGGATATCCCTTGCCCTATACGGGAATGAACGTACAGATTTCAGGATAGACCTCTTCGGTTTTTTATGGCTGATAATGCTCGGATATATTTCGATCCAGACAATGTGGGTCGACATCACTTCATGGTCCACATACATGAAGGAATGGTTTTTCTTCGCTACCCTGACAGCAATTTATCTTTTCTCCTTCAATCTCTTTAAAGATGCAAAAGCCCACAGAACTATCCTTTGGATTGCGAACATTAACGCAGGTATAAATGTCATCTTTGCAGAATTACTTATCAGAAATATGAACGGACCTTTTTTCTTCATAATGAACGTCCCAGGCAACTACATCGGAAACACAGGCCAGCAGGAAATGTTCGGGCTGTGGATGGCAATGGCTGTAATGAACGGCATATATCTTAATGCCGCATATTATGAAGTCTTTTCAAAGGATACCTCAGGCAAAACAAGTCGGTCATCCATACTCAGATACATCAATATTGGCCTCCTTGCCCTTAATTCCTGGGGAATGTGGAATTCGACCACAAGGGCAGGCTTTCTATCCCTTATCACTGGCACTGTCATAATCTCGATCATATTTATGCGGAACGACAGAAAACAGATGCTGAAAAAGGTAGGACAGGGTGTTGCGATAGTCCTGCTGATGCTTGCACTTAACATTGGAATGAGCTATTTTGGATTTGGCCGGGCTTATGCCCTTTTAAACAAAACTATGGATATGGTAATGAACACCAGGACTTTTGGCAAAAGGCGAGGCATATGGAAAACAAGCTGGGCGATATTTATGGAACACCCGGTAAAAGGTGTCGGCATAGGGCATTATAAGTGGCATTACCTTGAGGGACAGAGGCTTGCCTTCCAGAAAGACCCTGAAATGGAATGGCAGTTCACATACTGGGCTCATAATGAGTACCTGCAGTGGTTTGCCGAGTTTGGAATATTTGGAACGATTCTCCTTTTATCAGCTGCAGTCTGGTGGATGTGGAGATTCATTAAATTCCTGTCTCAGAAAAAAATGCTTTCTCTGGAAGCCTCATGGGCATGTGCGATGCTTTTTCTCATACTGTTCGACGCAATATTCAGCAGGCCTTTCCACCGGATAGAGAACGCAGTATGGCTTTCGCTGGCTTTTGCAATAGCAAACAGGGAATTGCTGCCACTCAGCTATTCCTGGTCAGAGGTAAGACATACATCAATATATAGAATATTGGGAGTCTTTATTTGTACGATATCAGTATTTGGACTTGTATTTCTTGGGAACGGGCTGGCAGGAGATAAATACCTAAGGTATGCAGCAGATACCGATCAGCCTGAACTGCAGGCTGATTACATAAAAAAAGCAAAAGCTAAAGCAATGACAAGAGACGAGGCAGAGGAGCAGTATGCCAATCACCTGATGGCAGTAGCAAAGGCGACCAGGGATCCCCAGGACTGGGCAAATGCCATCAACCAGCTGTACAGGTCCTTTACTATAAGGCCGCAGGCCAAACAGCTGATGGAGCTTCTAAATCTGGCAAGGCAGATCAGGAATCAGGAACTGCTTAAGGTGCTGGTTCCATATCTTCCTCCTGCCGGGATCAAGAATATTTCGGGCGGTCTCTCTGAAAGCAAATAGCCAGAATCAAAAAACGGACGGGTGGAACATGAATGAGGATAATCCAGATATTGCCTGAATTGGATATCGGCGGAGTTGAGCGCCACGTCATCGATCTCTCTAACGAGCTGACAGAGAGAGGTCACGATGTTATGGTCATATCTAACGGGGGGCAGATGCAGAACCAGCTCTCAGACAAAGTCCTGCATCGTGATCTTCCTGTCCATAAAAAAAATCCTATTACGGCATGGCGCTGTTCGGGGAAAATATCATCATGGATCAGGCAGGAAGGATGGGAACTGATACATGCTCATTCAAGAGTCCCGGCATGGATAGCATGGCGTACTTCATCTAAAACAAAGATCCCGTGGATCTACACAGCTCATGCCTGCTACAGCCTGAATTATGGTCTGATACCGTTGAAACATGCGAGGTTTGTTATTTCTGTAAGTGAAACAGTTCAGGGTCACATAAAAGATTTTCTGCCGGAAAATTGTACGGTCATTCCTGTTGCGCTTCCGGAGCCTACGGTCAGATGGGACAGCAGCAACAGGAGTAAAAACCGCTTTATATTTGTCGGACGCCTTACAAAGATAAAGGGGCTCGATACAGTTATTGAAGCATTGGGAAAATTAAAGAATGACAATTGGACGCTTGACGT
>JBFXIQ010000013.1:0-28793 GCA_050175815.1 Synergistaceae bacterium | reverse complement strand
AGGAACGAGAGGATGTAGTAATAGTTCCCAACAGCGCTTTCAGATTTAAGCCCGCAGAACCTTCAGAATCTGCAGGACAGCCAGGAGTCCCCAGAATGGGTGCTCAGACCATAGCCGAGGTAAAAGCCCACGGTGTTTATTTGCTTAATAAAAATACCCCCGAAAGAGTTGAAGTCAAAAGGGGTATCTCCGATGGTCAGAACACAGAGATAATATCCGGACTCAATGAAGGTGATGAGGTAATCACAGGTATCATTGTTCCGAATGGAGCGAAATAGATGGCTCTTGTAGAACTGGTGAATATCCGTAAAAGCTTCAGTATGGGAAAAGAGGAGGTGGAGATACTTCACGGGGTCACCCTTTCTGTGGAAAAGGGTGAGTTTGTAGCCATGATGGGCCCTTCCGGTTCAGGTAAATCAACAACGATGAACATCCTGGGATGTCTCGACAAGCCAACATCAGGGACTTATATACTCAACGGGCAAAACATAAAGGATCTCGAAGGCGATGACCTGGCAGTAATAAGGAACAGAACGATAGGTTTTGTATTTCAAAGTTTCAACCTGCTGCAAAAGACAAGTGCCATAGAAAATGTCGAACTTCCGTTGCTCTATGCAGGTATGCCGAAAAAAGAACGCAGGGATAGGGCAAGAGAGGCATTGATGCAGATGGGACTTGAGGACAGGCTTTACCATGAACCCACTCAACTCTCGGGAGGACAGCAGCAAAGGGTCGCTATAGCAAGGGGGATCGTCAACCGGGCTCCAATCCTTATGGCTGACGAACCGACAGGAAACCTCGATTCAAAAACCAGCGACGAGATCATGAAACTCTTTAAAAAAATCAACGAAGAAGATGGCACAACAATACTTTTGGTGACACATGAACCTGATGTTGCCGCATACGCAAAAAGGATCGTTCATTTTAAAGACGGAATGATCACAAGCGATGAGATAAACCGGGAGGTGAAAACATCATGATCTCAATGACTGAAATCTCCCGTACCGCAATCAGGGCGCTCCGAAGGAATAAAACAAGGTCTATGTTGACCGCACTTGGAATAATAATTGGTGTCGCTGCTGTAATTGCGGCCTTTGCAGTAGGACAGGGGGCCAACAAAAGCATTGACGAGCAGATAGCCTCGTTCGGAAGCAATTTTATCATGGTCTTTCCTGACAGGTCCGCATCGTCAGCTTCCGGAACCGTCAAATACCTGACATATGATGACGCCCTTGCGATAGAGAGGGAAGTGTCAGGCATAGAAGCAGTGGCGCCTATGATCAACACGACTGCACAACTTGTTTACGGCAATACAAACTGGAGCACCAGTGTTACGGGAAGCACTCCCTCTTATTCAATCGTTCAGGATCGTGAAGTTGAGTACGGAAGGAACATAAATGCAAGCGATGTCAGACAGGGTGCAAAAATAGCCGTGATCGGAAAGACAATAGAGGATAAGATGTTTTTCGGAGAAGACCCTGTGGGTAAGTCGATCAGGATCAAAAAGGTCCCCTTTACGATAATTGGGGTATTAAAGGGCAAGGGGCAGAACACGATGGGACAGGATCAGGATGACATTGTCCTTGTCCCCCTTACTGCAGCTCAAAGAAGGCTGGTCAGGTGGAACACTCCCGGCAGGGTCAGCACAATTTACATAAAAGGTGTTTCCATGAACGCTCTGCAATACATACAAAACGAAACAGAAGCACTGATGAGGGAGAGGCACAAGATCAGGTCGGGTGAACCGGATGACTTTTCTGTAAGGAACATCTCCCAGATGCTTGAAGCCCGAAGGAAGACCACTGCAATAATGTCGATGCTGCTTGGATCAATAGCCGTAATATCTCTGGTGGTCGGAGGCATAGGCATAATGAACATAATGCTTGTCTCCGTAACGGAACGGACAAGGGAGATAGGCATAAGGATGGCTGTCGGTGCAAAATCCCTGGACATCCGTTTCCAGTTCCTTATAGAGGCCGTAGTGCTGTCAATGGCGGGAGGAACGATCGGGATAATGCTGGGAGTTTTTGCCGGTCATGCTCTTGCTTCCTTTACATCCGCGCCCCCTATATTCTCCGCCGGATCAATAATACTTGCCTTTGTTTTTTCGGCCCTTGTTGGAGTAGGCTTCGGTTATTACCCTGCATGGAAGGCGTCGCTGCTGAATCCCATCGACGCACTGAAATACGAATAGCGGCACGGATATTTACAAGTGAATAAGAAGTTTTGGTTAACTATCTATCAATAAGATAAACTATATGTCAATGGAAGCGCTGCTCCAAATTCCATAATTTTTTCCAATCTATTTCAACGGAAACCTAAAACATAGACCCTGTGATATATTGCCACAGGGTCTATGTTTTAGGTTTCCGTAAGAGCATGAAACTACTTACAGTAAGACTGGACAGAAAGCGAATCAATTATATCTTGCATAGATATTAATGTTTCCTGTCTTTACTGTCTCTCCACGAGTCAAGGTAGGCATTCAAAGCGCTGTTCAGATGTGCTGATGTTGCTTCAGATGCTCCTTCGTAGTTTTTCGCTTCAACAAGAAGAATGATCTCTTTATGCTCTTCCAGCGCTTGTTTTGTACGTTTTGGCTTTCTGAATGAAAGGAGACGAAAGGTCCGAAGGTAATTTTGTGTTGTTTTTATCTGTTTCACAAGCCTTGGCATGCCGCAACTGTCATAAATTTCGTCGTTGAACCTTGCTGACCAAAGGCAGACTTCTTTTATGTCATTTCTAATAAAGGCCTCCATGGCTTTTTCACAGTATAACTTTAGCTTTTTAATTTCATCCTGCGATATTTTATCTATAACAATATGGATGGCGCATACCTCTAGAGCTCTGCGTATTGTGTAAAATTCGGTTATATCATCCTCTGTATATTCTGCGACCAAGAGCCCTCTACGCGGAACCATCTGTATTAGCCCCTCGCTTTCCAGAATGCGCAGTGCTTCTCTCACCGGCATACGGCTCACGTCAAGCAGTTTTGCAATTTCCACTTCGATAAGACGTTCCCCGCTCAAAATCTGTCCGTCAAGAATTTGTTTTCGTAATAGATTTGCAACCTCCACCCTAAGCGGATCAGCAGGAGAAAAGTTTAATCCGTCTTTCAATTCTATAGGCATAGACACCTCACATCCTTTTTCATAAATACTTTTTATTAGTGTCACAATGCATATTATAATTATTATAATGTTTTTAATTCTTAGTTTTTGGGCTATTGACATCCTATAACTATGAGATAGTATATCATACGTATCCTTGGATACATGGATACATGGATACACTTACACATTGACGCAGAGGGAGTGATAACATGCTACAAAAATCAGCTAAATCAGGCTCTGACAGTAAGTGTGACTGTATAGTAACAGTTGAGCCTGCAGACTCTATTTCACTTGAATATAAAAGCAAAAACAGCGCAGTTTACAAAAAAAGAACAGAAGATTTAGTTTGCGAAGCAGCAGCCCGCTATGGGCTTAACGGAGCAAAGGTTACGATCGAAGATTTTGGGGCGCTTGGTTTTGTTATTGTGGCAAGATTGGAAGTAGCAATTGAAAGAGCGTTGGGAGGTGCTGCCTGATGAATGTTGCTAAACCCCGCCGTTCTATGCTGTATATGCCTGGCAACAATCCTAACATGCTTCAGAACTGCTGCTGTCTGGGCGCTGATGGTCTTTTACTTGATCTTGAAGATGCTGTAAGTGCTCAGCATAAAGATGAAGCACGCAGGCTGGTTTCTTATTTCCTGCGTAAACTTGATTTCGGTAATGCTGAAGTGACGGTTCGCATCAATGGTACGGATACAGCTTGGTGGAGAGACGATCTAAAGGAAATAATCCCGGCTCGGCCTCATGCTGTGAGGCTGCCTAAATGTGAAGAACCGTCTGACATAAGGGCTTTGGATTTGGCAATTTCTGAAATAGAAGAGACAGAGGGAATTCCTTCAGGTTCAATTGAGATACATGCAATGATAGAAACTGCATCTGCGGTTGAGCGTGTTTCGGAAATTGCAAGAGCCTGCCGAAGAGTTTCCGCCATTACGCTTGGAGGGCACGATCTTGCTGCAGACATAGGTATCCGCAGAACAAAAGAAGGTGTCGAAATATTATATGCCAGAAGCAGGGTGGTTATTGCTGCCAAAGCAGCAGGCATAGCCTGTTTTGATACCGTTTTCACTGATATCAATGACGTCGACGGTCTTCACAAAGAGGCGTCTCTCGCAGCACAATTGGGTTTTACAGGAAAAGCTGCGATACATCCTTCCCAGGTACGTGTAATAAACGATGCTTTTATGCCTGAAAAAAAAGTAATATCCCATGCTGAAAATGTTATTGCTGCAGCTAAAGAGGCTAAAATAAAAGGAATAGGTGCCTATTCAGTTGACGGTAATATGGTAGATGGTCCGATTGTACGCCAAGCGATTGCAGTGCTTGCTCAGGCGGGTATATTCTGTGATCCTACGGAGGTGTTTTAAATTGAAAATGGTCAAGAATAAACTTGGCAGGCTTGTACCGACTGAAATCCCCGGTATAGGAATGTTTAGCCCTTATAAGGGAATTTGGGCTTTGGCAGGGGAAAAAGCAGGGCACTGTGGTTTTGAAGCAGATACTGTCCCATTTGGTAAAAACAAAGTTACTTCAGATATACGAACAGCAATTATCAACTCTGGCCTTAAAGATGGGATGACGATATCATTTCACCACCATCTTCGTAACGGAGATAAAGTCCTAGAAATGGTCTTGACGGAGATTGAACTGCTGGGGATAAAAAACCTCACGCTTGCCCCGAGTTCCCTTGCTGACAGCCATGATTTTATAGCTGATTATGTTAGAACCGGAGTAGTATCAAGAATATATACTTCTGGTATCAGAGGACGTATAGGAAATCTGGTTTCACGCGGTGAGATGGGAATACCTGTTGTTATCAGAAGCCATGGAGGACGTGCACGTGCCATTGAAGAGGGTTCTATCACAATAGATGTTGCGTTCATTGCTGCATCAGCATGTGACGACAGGGGAAACATGACAGGGTCCTTCGGACCCTCTGCATTTGGTTCTATTGGTTACGGAATGCTGGATGCAAGATGCGCGAGGCACGTAATTGCTATAACGGATAACCTCCTACCCTTTCCGCTTGTCCCTAAGATCTCAATCCATCAGCATCTTGTGCATCAGGTTGTATTAACAGATTCCATTGGAGACCCGGATAAACTTGCAACTGGTGCGGTTCGTATAACTAAGAGCCCGCAACAGCTTGAAATAGCACGTAATGCCTATGAACTAATCAAAGCTGTAGGGATAATTAAGCCGGGTTTTTCATATCAGGCTGGTGCAGGCGGAGTGTCAATAGCAGTAACTCAGTTTATAAGGAAACACATGGCGGACAAAGGCATAAAGGGCAGCTTTGCACTTGGAGGTATCACCGATGATATTATAACGCTTCTCGAAGAAGGTCTTTTTGCTGCTGCTTACGATGTCCAGAGTTTTCACCCTAAAATGGGAGAATCAATGCTGCGCAACCCTACTCATTACGAAATTGATCCTTCCTGCTATGCAAACCCCATGAACGGTGGGTGTATGACGCATGACCTTGATGTCTGTGTACTGGGTGCGCTCGACTTAGATGTCGATTTCAACGTAAATGTCCTAACCGGACACGACGGATATCTGCGCGGAGCTTCCGGGGGACACTGTGACGCAGCAGCCGGTGCAAAACTTGCAATAATGGTGGCGCCATCATTCCGTAACGGAGTCTCATCAATAAAGAAAAGTGTCCAGACTGTTGTAACTCCTGGTGAAAGCGTAGATGCTGTTGTCACTGAGCGTGGAATTTGCATTAACCCGAGGCGGCAGGACGTACTGGAAGCCGCTCTCAAGGCTGGTCTGCCCGTAAAGGATATTGAAGACCTGCGAAATGAAATAGTTTCTCTTACCGGAGAAACCGAATCAATAGATTTCGACGAAACAAAACCTGTTGCTGTTGTTGAATACAGAGATGGGACCTTGATTGATACGGTTTACAAAGTGCGGAGTTAGACTCTGTGCTGATTCAAAAATACAAGGAGGGTTTTAAAATGAAGAGGAAATTGTCAGTACTAATATTATCCGCAATTGTAATGGCGGTATTTGCATGTTCGGCGTTTGCCGCGGCATATCCCTCAAAATCGTTTGAATTCTTGGCGCCGGCGGGTGCAGGCGGCGGATGGGATACTACTATCCGTATGGTTGGAAAAGTCCTTGCAGAGGAAAAAATTATTACGCAGGCAATGCCCGTCACAAATAAACCAGGCGGCGGCGGTGCTGTAAACCTTGCCTATATGCAGAAGAAAAAAGGGAATCCGTATACTATAACGGTATACTCACCTCCTCTCCTTCTCATAAACCTGACAGGACAGACTGAACTTGGTTATAAGAACCTAACTCCAATTGCTATGCTCATAAATGACTTCGGAGCATATGCAGTTCCTAAGGATTCAAAGTTTAATAATTTGAAGGAAGTTATGGATGCCATTAAAAAAGACCCTAAAAGCGTTAAGGTGGGCGGGATGAGTTCTGCCGGCAGCATGGACCATATTCAGTTTCTCCAGGCCGCAAGAGCCGCAGGAATCAAAAATCTTAAAGAAATCCCCTACATTTCACTTCAGGAGGGCAGCATGGCTGCGCTTATGGGCGGGCATATTGACCTTCTCTCCACTGGTATGGCGGAAACAGTTGGTGCCTTTGAAGCCGGTGATATTAAAGTTTTGGCCGTGAGTTCACCTGCACGTATCAAGACAGGAGCCCTAAAAGCCGTACCGACGCTTAAAGAATCTGGTATTGACACAGTATTCATTAATTGGAGGGGACTTTTTGGTGCTCCCGAAATGGGTAAGGCTGAGTGCAGTTTCATGGAGAACTCTCTTAAAAAAATGAGCGAAACTCAGGCATGGAAAGATGTATGCAAAAAAAACGGATGGGAAGCTGTTTATATGAACTCGGCAGAATTTGTAAAATTCCTTGATAAAACAAATGAGGAATATAAAGCAATACTTGGTGAAATAGGATTCCTAAAGAAGTAATGGCAATATTGTAAACTTAAAAGGAAGAAGTACGGCAGGTGTTTGTCTGCCGTACTTCTTAATACAAGGGAGTGACAGTACATGAACCCTGAAGTCATTGTAGGTACCTTCTCGGCGGTGTTCAGCATTGTATACACCATTGCTGCCTTAAGACTGCCGGATGCCGCCATAGGCAGTCCGATGGCCCCAAAATATTTTCCACTGGTAGTAGGACTCATGGCAGTCGCACTTTCTTTGGGGCTTATAATAAAAAGCCTTAGAACAGGCGATGTCAGCAAAAAAAGTAAAACTCCCGATCAGGGGTATTGGATACTTATTGTGGGGCTAATAATATCTTGTCTTGTATATGCCGCACTTCTTGAAAGAATAGGTTTTTTGATAAGTACCCCTTTATTTTTGGGAGCCATGCTATTTATTGTCAACGGCATAAGAGGTTGGAAGGCAAATATTCTGACAGCTGTCGGCTTTTCCTTTGGAGTCTGGTACATATTTGAAAAAATATTTATGATAACTCTTCCGTAAAAAGGGGACAATATTATGGAAATACTTCAACTTTTAACAAACGGATTTGCACACGCAATAACCCCTCTAAATCTGATGTGGCTTTGTGCCGGATCAGCCTTAGGAACGGTTTTAGGAATGCTCCCAGGACTTGGTCCCACGACAGGGATAGCTCTTCTGATGCCTTTGACATTTACAATGGCTCCAGATACAGCTCTCGTTACTATGTGCGCAATATACTATGGAGCTATGTTCGGCGGTTCAAGAAGCTCTATTCTTTTAAACGTTCCTGGAGATGGTGCAGCAGTGGCGTCATGTTTTGACGGTTATCCGATGTCCCAGAACGGACAGGCAGAAGCTGCTCTCGCGATTTCGGCAATAGCTTCTTTTATCGGAGGACTGATTGCGACAATAGCATTTGTCCTTATAGCTGTCCCGATAGCCCGTTTTGCTCTGAAATTCGGCCCTCCTGAATACTTTATGCTGATGTGCTTTGCTCTTGCGGCAACTGCTGCGATATCAAAGGAGGCCATGCTAAAAGGGCTCCTTTCCATGTGCCTTGGGCTTATGATAGCAACGGTAGGAATAGACCCTCAATCCGGTGCCATCCGTTTCACATTCGGCATCCCTGCATTGCAGACCGGAATTGATTTTGTAATTGTCATAATCGGCGTGTATGGCTTAGGTGAGGTTTTTCATAATATGGATCATATAAAATCTGACCTTGGGGTAAGGGTACAGTCAAAATTTGGGAAAATATGGGTCACAATGGCGCAGTTTAAACGCTGTTGGTGGCCTATTATACGCCAGACACCGGTGGGTTTCTTTGTGGGGGTTCTTCCCGGTGCGGGGGGTACAATCGCTGCTCTTATGGCTTACAACAACGAAAAACAGCTTTCAAAAAACCCCGAGGATTTTGGCAAAGGGGAAATTGTTGGACTTGCAGCACCTGAAGCAGCCAACAACGCCTGTTCTGTCGGTGCTCTTATCCCTATGATGACACTAGGGGTTCCTGGTTCCGGTACTACAGCAGTTATGCTCGGAGCGCTTATGATTCTGGGACTTCAGCCTGGACCTTTGCTTTTTCAGCAACATGCTGATATTGCATGGACGGTTATAGCCAGTATGTTTCTTGGCAATATAGTGTGTGCAGTTATAAATATCCCTCTTGCCAGCGTGCTGGTAAGAGTTCTCTCCGTGCCCACAAAAATTTTATATCCTGCAATAGTCGCAATGGCTTTGATCGGGGTCTATACTATAAACTTCAGTACACTTGATTTTGTGCTGCTTGTTATCTTTGGCCTTTTCGGCTACTTTATGAAAAAATATAAGGTGCCCACGTCACCTCTTATTCTTGCAGTAGTGGTCGGTGTCTCAATGGAACAGTCCCTCCGTCAGTCGCTTATGCTTTCTGATGGGGATCTTGCCATTCTGTTTCGTTCCCCCATTTGCCTGGTGCTCTTTGCTCTGACAATTTTCTCTATTGTATGGCCCTTTGTTAGTGACTGGAAAAAGAAAAAGGCAGCAGGTAAGCCTGCTTGATCTTAAATTATTGACCCAACTTTCCCACCGTCCTTCCCGCATGCTTTTGAGCGGGAATCCAGCGGAGTTATTGAATTGAACTTTAGGGACTGAGTATCCTGGTTTGTCAGGTAAATAATGACGGTGGTTTCTCTTTCTGGAGTATTTTCATACTCCATTGACAGTGTATCTCTTAGTTTTTAACATCAGGGCTTTTATATGGGCTAATGTCTTACAGCTCCTATGAAAGCCCTGATCGATTTATGCGACGGTGAGTCACAGTCCGTTTTATTCTTAAAAAATCATAGATGCAATATACGGTGTAAGGGTATCCATGAAGTAACTCATAAAGTTTAGTCAAATGTGTGTACTTATATGACAAATCCGCAATTAACCATTTGTTAACAGCTTTCTGCCGCATATCAATTTTGGGGGTCCCGCTCTGTGCAGGTGGGGCTTGTTGAAGGAAGAGGCTTAAAATCAAAAATAGGGATGAATCTCCTTATAATTATAATCCGTAATGAAATATTTGAAAATTATGCAACCGATTGAACTTTTGCGGTAACTTGCTTTGTAATCAAATAATTACTCTTGACGGATCAAGATTCAACGTTATAATACTCAAGAACTTTGAACCGCAGGTAAAAATACATAATAAACAAAACTAAATTTTAGGTTTAGTAAACTATCCTGTCGGGATAAAAGTGAAACTAATTTCCCATTTTATATGAAGACAAAGGAGATACCAAACATGAAAAGCAACCTGTTCCTTACCCTTGCTGACGGAACTGTCTGGAGCGGAAAAGGTGAAATCACAGCCCCGGTCGAGGGAGAAGTCGTATTCACTACTGCAGGATGCGGCTATCCTCAGACCCTTTCCGACCCTTCTTACTGCGGACAGATCGTAGTCTTCGCATTCCCTCCCGTAGGGATATACGGAGTTGACACAGAGAGGCTTGAGGGACGACGAGTTTGGCTTTCTGCTGCATTGGTATCCAGCCTTGATGAAACAGAAAATGGACGGTTTGGTTCTCTCAGTTCATGGATGGCTGAAAAGGGTAGGCCCCTGGTAGATGGCGCAGATACAAGACAGCTTATATTAAAGATCCGTGAACTTGGCTCGATAATGGGCAGGCTCGATCACAAGCCCGCTGTTCCACAGATAAAAGAACTTCCTCATGACATGGTGAGTAAAGTTTCCTGCAAAGAGGTCGAAGTGATCGGAGAGGGAGATCTTTCGATCGGTGTGTTAGATTACGGGGCAAAGGAAAATATATTAAGAAGCATAGCGGGAAGAGGATTCAGGGTGGTCAGGTTTCCGAACACCACAAAGGCGGAGGACATCCTTTCCAGCGGCGTAAGCGGGATCATATTGAGCAATGGCCCGGGCGATCCTTCAGTGCTTCAATTTGAGGCAGGAGAGATAAGGAAGATACTTGGCAAAAAACCTGTGCTTGGGATCTGTCTCGGGCATCAGTTGCTTGCCAGGGCCTGCGGGGCAATGACACATAAGCTCAGGTACGGGCACAGGGGAGCAAATCAGGCAGTGATCGACACCGCCACAGGCAGAGGAATATTGACAAGCCAGAACCACCAGTATGTCGTTACTGAAGAGAGCCTGAAAGGAACAGGGCTAGAGGTCTCCTTTAAGCACCTTGGGGACGGAACTGTCGAAGGTCTGCTTCATAGGGACCTTGATGCGTCCAGCGTTCAGTTTCATCCCGAAGCGTCGCCGGGACCGGAAGACGCAGGATACATATTTGATGATTTTGTCTCACACGTTCGCGAGTCAGGGGAGAGATAACAATGAAAGATAACAGAATAAAAAGAGTACTTGTCCTTGGCTCGGGACCGATACGCATAGGACAGGCCGCTGAGTTTGATTACGCCGGAAGTCAGGCCTGCCGTGCCCTCAAAGAGGAAGGCTGTGAAGTGATCCTTCTCAACAGCAACCCGGCCACTATCCAGACGGATCTGACAGTTGCAGACATAGTATGCATAAAACCTCTTCTGCCCGAAGTAGTCGAGGATATCCTCTCTGAATACAGACCGGATGGTGTAGTTGCGACTCTGGGCGGACAGACAGGGCTTAACCTCTGTATGGAATGCGACAGGAGAGGAATGTGGGAGAAATACGGATGCAAAGTACTGGGGACACAGCCTGAAGCGATCGAACGTGCAGAAGGCAGGGAACCTTTCAGGAAGGCTATGATAGATGCCGGTCAGCCGATAATCGCAAGCAGGGGGATATCTTCTGTCGCAGGTGCTCAGGAATTTGCGATGCATTCGCCGCTTCCGCTTATACTTCGCCCGGACTTCACGCTAGGGGGATCGGGCAACTCGGTCGTCAGAAATATCGAAGACTTTGTCGTCCAGGTGGAAGATGCCCTCACAGCCTCTCCTGTCGGAAGGGCTTTGATCGAACGTTATCTTGAAGGCTGGCATGAAATAGAAGTCGAAGTTGTCCGGGACAATATTGGAAACGCTCTTGCGGTATGCAGCATGGAGAACATAGATCCCATGGGCGTCCATACGGGAGATTCGATAGTGGTTTCCCCCGCCCTTACCCTCACAGACAGGGAATGGCAGATGCTCCGGACCGCGGCTTTAAAAATAGTGGATGTTCTTGAGATCCGTGGGGCGTGCAACGTCCAGTTCGCGCTCTCCCCTG
Source organism: Synergistaceae bacterium (assembly GCA_050175815.1). GTDB lineage: Bacteria > Synergistota > Synergistia > Synergistales > Synergistaceae > Caenicola. The sequence goes on along the minus strand of JBFXIQ010000013.1, from coordinate 17,035 downwards.
ACGGCAATGAATATTACGTTATAGAGGTAAATCCGAGGGCGAGCAGGTCCAGTGCTCTTGCAAGCAAGGCTACAGGATATCCGATAGCGAGGATGGCCGCAAAAATTGCCATTGGTCTTAACCTTACTGAAATGGCAAATCCGGTCACGGGGGCGGGCAGCGCATTGTCAGAACCTGCACTTGATTACGTCGCGGTGAAAGTACCCTCATGGCCCTTCGACACCTTCCCGCAGGCTGATTCCTCTCTGGGACCAAGGATGAAAGCCACAGGAGAAGTCCTTGCTCTTGGCGCCACATTTGCTCAGGCCCTCGTAAAGGCCTGCCGTTCCCTTGAAAGGGGAAGGTACCTTCCGGACAGAAGGATGCGTTCCTGGGAGACGAGGAAACTATGGGATCAGATAACAGCCCCGACCTATCTGAGGCTGGAAGCGATCACAGAACTTCTCAGAAGGAGTTCCGTAACTGTTGATGAAATGTCTAAAAGGACCCACATCAGAAAATATTTTATCGAACAGCTCAATAAGATCCAGCTGACGGAAAAATATCTGGAAGAAGACGGGCCTGTAAACGGAAATGTCGTCTCTGCAAGGATGCACGGCATGTCAATTAGCCGCATATCAGCATCTGCCGGGATATCAAAAGAAGAGACATTGAAGATACTTGAGTCAGAAAACTGCCATACAGGGTACCGGGAAGTAGACGGATGCGCAGGAGAATTCCCATCCGGTTCAGGCTACTACTACGCAGCTTATGGAGTAAAGAGCGATCCGTGGGAAGAGAGCGAGGGAGGCATAGCGGTCCTCGGTTCAGGCGCAATAAGGATCGCTCAGGGAGTAGAATTCGATTATTGCTGTGTCAAAGCTGTCGAAGCGCTCCGCAGAAGAGGGATCAGGGCAATAATGATGAATGTCAATCCTGAAACTGTGAGCACAGACCATGATATCTCCGATGCACTCTATCTGGAGCCTCTCTACATCGATGATGCAATGGCTGTACTTGATCGTGAAAGAGCCAAAGGAGTATTCGCCTGTTTCGGAGGCCAGACCTCGCTCAGACTTGGGCTCGATCTGGCAGCTGAGGGGATAAGGCTTCTCGGACCGGATCGGGATGTTATCGATGCTGCCGAGGACAGGGGAAAATTCTCAAGGCTTTTGCAGAAACTGGGTATTTCACAGCCGGCGGGAGTCGACGTGGCTTCGATAGAAGAGGCTCGTGCCATCGCTGAAAAACTGGGATACCCCCTCATGGTGCGCCCAAGCTTTGTTATAGGGGGCGTTGCCATGAAAGTCGTATACAGTGAAAAAGAGATGCTGGATGTGATTTCAGAGGCTTTCGAAGCAGTAGAGGGACAGAAGGTGATGATCGACCGTTTCCTCCAGGGCAAGGAATTTGAATGCGATGCGGTCTGTGACGGTGCTGACGTATTCATCCCCGGCATATTTGAGCACATAGACCCATCGGGAATTCATTCAGGGGATTCGATCGCAGTATTCCCGAGCTTCTCTCTTACCGATGAACAGCAGAACGATATCCTCAAGGTAGTGCAGATGATATCCGCTGAACTTGATATTCATGGTCTCCTCAATATACAGTTCGTACTTAAGGATGGCATTTTCTGGATAATAGAGGCCAACCCCCGTGCAAGCCGTACGGTCCCCATCTGCAGTAAAATATCAAAAGTTCCCATGGTCGATATGGCTGTGGGCGTAGCTCTCGGAGAAAAGCTCAGGGATATGGAATATGGGCTGGGCTTCATGCCCAGGACAGAATTGTGGGGAGTCAAAGTTCCCGTCTTCTCAAATGACAAGCTTCCGGGAATAGATCCCAAACTGGGACCGAGGATGATGTCTACAGGTGAAAGCCTTGGTCTTGGCAAAAACCTTGCAGAAGCATTGACGGACGGTCTTAAGGGAGCGGGATGGCTTCCGCCTCTCAAGGGAAGGATACTCATGAGCATTGCCGATTCACAAAAAACTGAATCAATGCCTACCGCTGCACAGTTCAGTTCAATAGGTTGGACAGTATGTGCAACATCAGGAACGTCAGCATACCTCTCAAAATGGGGAATAGATGTAATGACTGTACCTCAGGAAGGGCTGGTAGAGAGACTGAGAAAGGGGGAATGGGATCTTGTTCTCAACATCCCGGGAGGAAACGAACGTAATATGAAGCATGGCGTTGAGATAAGAAGAAGCGCTTCTGCTGCCGGTGTTCCATGCCTCCATTCGATCGCAGCAGCCTGGGCGGTTGCCAACAGCCTTTCAAAAAGCCAACGAAATGATTTGTAGGATTATCTGTTGCTTGATCGGGACCACACTCTTTGAAGGACTTTCTACATTTATATATACACAGGTTGTGCAGTTATAGGGCATTAATATTTTGATCTTTACAAAAAAAATTATGGTTGCTCTTCCATTTTTTTAAATAATGCCTTAATATATAGGCGTGCAATATTGAAAATAGTTCCATTTAATAAGGAAATGGGGGTGTATCCATGTTAACAGGCAAATTGCTTGATGACATCGGAATACAGATACTGAAAATACTTCAGGAAGATGGGAGAATATCGTTCAACGAACTTGGAAGACGAGTCGGTCTTTCCTCTCCGGCAGTCGCGGAGAGGGTCCGCCGTATGGAAGACGCGGGAATAATCATGGGTTACAAGGCGGTAGTCGATCAGTCCAAGGTGGGCTATCCGATAATGGCGTATATACGTCTTGCGATCCCAGTAGCGCTTCTTGCCCAGTCCGATGAACTGGCCAGGGCAATACCGGAAGTCCTTGAATGCCACCATCTTACTGGAAGCGACGGAGTGATCCTTAAAGTAGTCGTATCTTCAGTAGGGCATCTTGAGGATGTAATAAGCCAGATGGGCAGCTGCGGAATGACTACTACAGCAATAGTACTCTCTTCACCGGTTCTCGGAAGGTCGATAGATCCTGTGAAACCAACAAACAGCAACGGTAATTGATCGGAGCAGGAGTCTGAATGACTCAGATAAACCAGGAAGCTATTGACAATATTTTAGGCAGAAGAAGCATCCGCAGGTTCGACCCTTCAAAGCATGTTGATGATGCCTGCGTGAAGATGATTCTCGAGTGTGCCTGTGCAGCTCCAAGCGCAAACAACTATCATCCCTGGCATTTTGTGGTCATAGATAAAAGGGAAATGCTGGACAACATCGCAGAGCTGCATCCATACGGAAAGATGCTAAAAACAGCCGCTCTTGCAATAGTTGTCTGTGCTGAAACGGAACGTGAAGGCAAGGTCATGAGATACTGGGAAGAGGATTGTTCTGCAGCAATGCAAAACATACTGCTTTCCGCCAATGCGCTTGGACTCGGGTCAGTATGGCTTGGGGCCAAACGAGGGGACAACGACCTTGAAGGAAGACTCAAATCGCTTCTCAATGTGCCGGCCGATATTGCGCTTATGAGCATTGCTGCCATAGGCTGGCCTCTTGAAACAAAGGATCCTCACAAAGGGATTGACCCACACTCACTGCACCATAATAAGTGGTGAAAATGGAACCCTCTGGTGGTAAAATAGACAAGTCTTGCAGATAAAGCGGCGGAAGCACCGCCGCTTGTCATATGGTAAAGCAGTTCGGGGGCGTAAAAGTGGATCATAAAAATAAACAGGCAAGTATATTCGAAGTAAATAAAGTAATTACTCTTCCGCTGGAAGAGGAGATAAAGCAAAGTTATCTCAATTATGCTATGAGCGTCATTGTCGGCAGAGCACTCCCGGATGCAAAGGACGGACTGAAGCCGGTCCAGAGAAGAGTACTTTATGCGATGCTTGAGCTTGGTCTCAGGCATAACCAGGCCTTCAAGAAATCAGCCCGTATCGTTGGTGAGACGATGGGTAAATTCCACCCGCACGGCGATTCGGCAATTTACGACACAATGGCGAGGCTCTCACAGGACTTCAGTCTGAGATATCCCCTGGTCGACGGGCAGGGAAATTTTGGTTCGATCGACGGAGATCCGCCGGCAGCAATGCGTTACACAGAAGCCAGGCTCCACTCTCTCGGAGAAGAGATGCTTGCTGATATCAACGAAGAAACGGTTGAATGGGGCCCAAATTTTGACGAATCCCTGGTTGAGCCTCTTGTACTTCCCTCCAGGATCCCCAACCTCCTTGTAAACGGAAGCACAGGTATAGCTGTAGGCATGGCGACCAACATGCCTCCCCACAACCTGGGTGAAGCTGTTGATGTCTGCTGTGCTTTGCTGGAAAATCCTGATGCAGAGCTTGGCGAACTGATGACCCTTATGCCCGGGCCTGATTTCCCTACCGGAGGAATAATAGTTGGCCGCGAAGGGATAATAGACTCATACCGCACAGGAAGAGGCAAGCTTACAGTAAGAGGGCGGGTCGATTTTGAAGACAGCCGTAAGGGCAAACAGAGCATAATAATCTCTGAGATACCTTACATGGTAAATAAGACCAACTTTATAGAAACGATAGCTAAGTGTGTACAAAATGGAATGATAGACGGTATTTCCGACCTCAGGGACGAGTCTGACAGAGATGGAATGAGGATAGTCATAGAGCTTCAGCGCGATGCGGACCCAAATCTGGTCCTGCGTCAGCTCTACATAAGGACACAGCTCCAGAGTACGTTTGGGGTGATCAACCTCGCGATCGTTGACGGAGAGACCCGTGAACTGCCGCTCAAAGAGATGGTCTGGGTGTTTCTTGACCACCGCAGAACGGTTGTCCGAAGAAGGACAGAATTCAGGCTTCGGAAGGCCGAAGACCGTGCCCACATCATTGAGGGACTGATCAGGGCCCTTGATGCAATTGATGAAGTAATAAGGATAATCCGTGGATCGGATAACGCCGCTACTGCCAGAAACAGCCTCATTGAAGCACTTGATTTCACTGAGATCCAGGCTCAGGCAATACTCGATATGCGTCTGCAGAGACTTACAGGCCTTGAGAGAGAAAAGCTTGACAGTGAGATGACCCAGCTTATCATGGATATCGAGCGTTACAAAAGCATCCTTGGAAGCCAGGTGATCCTCGATTCAGTAGTAAAGGATGAACTGATGGAGATCCGCAGGCAGTATTCCGATAAGAGGCGAACAGACATAGAAAACTCCGCTGAGGAGGTATCCGATGAAGATCTGATACCCGAAGAGGAGATCGTCGTTGCGCTAAGCAGGGATGGTTATATCAGACGCATGCCGCTGCAGGATTACAGGGTACAGTCAAGGGGGGGCAAAGGGGTCAAGGGCGTCACTACAAAAGCTGAAGATGAAATAGCACTTCTTACCATAACAAATACCCACAGGACACTGTACCTTTTCACAAGTTTGGGAAGAGTGTTCGGAGTAAGGGGCTTTTCTCTGCCGGAACCAAAGACAGGCAAAGGCAAGCTTGTAGGGACAATAGTGACACTGGAAAAGGAAGAACGTGTGGTAGCGATAAAAGACAGCAGCCTTGACGGGGCAAAGTATGTCTTCTTTGTAACTTGCAAAGGAACGGCAAAGCGCCTGCCTGTCGAGGAACTCGATGGACTTACGAGAGCCGGCCGCAGAGTTCTCACTCTGCTTCCTGATGACAACATAGCGAGAGTCCGTGTGACAAGTGGAAAAGATGAACTGCTTCTTACGACATCGATGGGACAGACTCTGAGAGTCCTGGAAGAGGAGTTCCGTCCGCTTGGGAGACAGGCACAGGGAGTTCGCGGAATCAGACTTGATGACGGAGACTCTGTAGTCGGCTGTGATGTCGTTACAGAAGGCAGTCAGGTATTTTTCATAAGCGAGCAGGGAATAGGCAAGAGGACAAAATATTCAGAGTTTACCCGGCACCACCGTGCCGGTTACGGTGTAAGGGCGATGAAGCTCTCAAGTAAAACAGGAAAACTTGTCGGAGCATGGGGCGTCGCTGATGATCAGGAAATAGTTGTTATAAGCAGCAAGGGCAGGATGGTCCGCATAAACACCAACGAAGTCTCAAGCCTGAGCCGTACCGCAACAGGATACAAAGTGGTGAGGCTGGATGACGGAGATTTTGTGGCAGACGTAAGCATCGTAAGGACCGAGGGCGAAGGTGAACTTGATTGAAGCTCGCGCGTGACGGACTGCCTACGGTAGGCGGACTGGCATTCATGGTTATAGGGGGAGGATTTATCTCTCCCTGGATATCCGTGATACTTGCATTCCCCATGATGCTGGCTATCTGGTTTTACCGTGATCCGGAAAGGACACCTGAAGCAACTGCCGGATGGGTAAGTCCGGCTGACGGCAAGGTGGTCGAAATAGAGGAAGTTGATCACGAATATACCGGCAGAGCAACAAAAATCGGCATATTCATGAATGGACTGGATGTTCATGTGAACCGTTTCCCGACATCTGGCAGGGTCGAATATGTCAAATATGTCCCCGGCAAGAAGTGGTTTGCGATAGCGCCCAAGGCCTCTGAGATAAACGAGCGTTTCTACGTAGGTGCGAAATCAGAAGATGGGCGTTTTCTTCTTGTGCAGATCGCAGGTATACTTGCACGTAGGATAGTGTGCAGAGTCAACAAAGGCGACACTCTGGACAGAGGCCGGCGTTATGGTATGATAAAGCTTGGTTCGAAGGTCGATGTCTATCTGCCTCCGTCTGTCGTTCCGGCTGTAAATATCGGCAGCAGGGTGGTTGCGGGGGAAACTGTGATCGGAGTGGTAAAAAAATGAGAAAACGTGACAGAAGGATCAGAAACATACCAATAAGTAAAATAATACCCAACATGATAACCAGCGGAAGCGTATTCTGCGGAGTAGCTTCACTGATAATGACATACCATCAGCAATTTGTGCCGGCTGCTGTGCTTATATGCTTTGCTGTATTTTTCGACGTAATGGATGGAAGGGTAGCCAGAAGCCTCGGAGGAAGCAGTGTCTTCGGAGAAGAGCTGGACAGTCTCGCTGACGCTATCAGCTTTGGAGTCGCCCCCGCATTCCTTATCTATGCGGCTTATATAGGTATGGAAGGCGGAGTATGGGGTGCTGTGGCATCTTCATTCTTTGTCATCTGCGGAGTTCTCAGGCTTGCCCGATTTAATGTCACGCACGTTCCTGCAGGACCCTTCCAGGGTCTGCCGATCCCTGCCGGAGGACTGACTCTCGCAGCTTTTGTGATAGCCAAAGTACCGCTTACACCTCTTGCAGCGATCGCAGTAATGTTCTTCACAGGCGGTCTGATGGTAAGCTCTGTCCCTTACTGCAACGCGAAGAAAATGAAAAAGGACAATGTTAATAAAGTCAAGCTCTACGGCCTTGTTGGGATCCTCCTGCTCTCTTTCGTGGCCCTTAGGGAAAAGGCATTTTTGGCTATCTCGCTTATGTATATTTTTACCGGTCTTGCAAAAGTCGATGTGGCTGAGTGGATACTCGAAGAAAGATTTGCGAAAAAGGGAGAATAAACAGACCTGGTTATTTCAGTTTCTTATAAGTGTTTATGATCCCGACTTCGGCCAAAGAGAGCCGGGGCCGGGATTTTTTAAAAAGGGGGCAAACAGATGAAGAAAATAATGACAGGCAACGAAGCAATAGCCCAGGGTGCCTGGGAAGCAGGACTGCATGTGGCAGCTGCATATCCGGGAACACCTTCCACAGAGATCCTCGAAAACTTATCAACTTACAAAGATGTATATTCAGAATGGTCCACAAATGAAAAAGTCGCGCTTGAGGTCGCCGCGGGTGCTTCTATGGCAGGAGGAAGAGCTCTTGCCGCAATGAAGCATGTCGGACTCAACGTTGCCGCTGACCCTCTCTTTACTCTTGCCTACACAGGAGTCAACGGGGGTCTTGTGGTTGTGACGGCTGACGACCCGGGCCTGTTCAGTTCACAGAACGAACAGGACAACAGATATTACGCCTCACACGCCAAACTGGCGATGCTTGAACCATCCGACAGCCGGGAGTGCCTCGACTTTGTGAAAGAGGCCTTTGATATTTCGGAAAAATTCGATACCCCTGTCCTTTTCAGAGTCACGACAAGGATCTGCCACAGCAAAACACTCGTCGAAACATCATCCAGAAAAGAAGTCCCTGTCAGGCCATACGCAAAGGACGTCTCCAAATATGTTATGGCGCCTGCATCCGCAAAGAAACGCAAATACATAATGGAAGACAGGATCGAAGCGCTGAAGGAATTCAGCGAAACTACCCCGCTTAACAGGATAGAGAGTGCATCAGGAAAGATAGGAATAATCACAAGCGGAATTTCTTACAACCATGCAAAAGAAGTATTCGGAGATGAAGTATCATATCTGAAGCTTGGTTTCACATGGCCGCTCCCCGAAAAACTCATAAGTAAATTTGCAGGAATGGTCGATACTATTTATGTAATAGAGGAAAACGAGCCCTACATCGAAGACTTCGTTAAGATCATGGGTATACAGTGTACCGGCAGAGAAAAACTCCCCTGGGTGGACGAACTGACTCCGGAAATAATAAGAAGAGCTTTCTTTCCTGAGAACGAAGAGCAGCGAGGATATGCCATTGACGCAGAAGTTCCCCCACGTCCTCCGGTACTTTGCGCAGGATGTACACACAGAGGTTTCTTCTACGAAGTAGGAAAGTATAAGGACATAGTGGTAACAGGTGACATCGGCTGCTATACGCTTGGCATAGTGCCTCCCCTTAGCGTTACTGACTCTGTAATTTGCATGGGGGCCAGTGTTTCCGGCGGGGTAGGGTTCAGCAAGGCGGTAGAAAAAGCCGGCAGAAAAGAGAAGGTATTCGCCGTCATCGGTGACTCGACATTTTTCCATTCAGGTATCACAGGCCTGATCGATGCTGTAGTCAACAAAGCCCCTATAGTGATCAACATACTTGACAACAGGATAACGGCCATGACCGGGCATCAGGAAAATCCGGGCACAGGCCGGACCCTCATGGGCGAGGCTACACACCAGGTAGATCTCAAGTCTCTGTGCATGGCTTGCGGTGTTAAGGAAGAAAACATCCGCCTGATTGATCCTTATGATCTGACAGCGACCAAAGAGGCGGTGAGGGCAGGCTACGAATCCTCGGAACCCTTTGTGATCATCACAACATCACCATGCGCACTGATCAAGGATGTCATCAAGGCAAGGGCGAACATGAAGTGCGTGATAGATCAGGATAAGTGCATAAAGTGCAAAATGTGCATGAAGGCCGGATGCCCCGCCCTCAACTTCAGAGACGGCATCGTATTCATTGATCGCGCGTCATGCAACGGCTGCGGTATATGCCTGCAGATATGCCCGAAGAATGCCATTTCGAGGGAGGTATAGGACCATGAAGAAAAACGATACCAAAAGCATCCTTCTTGTTGGAGTAGGCGGACAGGGGACCATACTTGCCTCGAAGATACTTTCAGAGGGGCTTGTGCGCAAAGGCTACGATGTAAAGATGTCAGAGATCCACGGGATGTCTCAGCGCGGTGGAAGCGTTACTACCCATGTGAGGTTCGGCACAAAAGTGGCATCTCCCGTCGTTCCTGAAGGAGAGGCTGACGTCCTTGTGGCATTTGAAAAAGTCGAAGCGGTACGCTGGCTTAAATATCTCAAAAAGGGAGGGAGACTTGTCGTCAATAATTTCGAGATATACTCCCTGCCTGTCCTTACAGGTGCAGCGAAATATCCCGATGAAGTAGTTGAAAAGCTTGAGAAGGAAGTTCCCAACTGCAAAGTATTCAATGCGGGAAAGATCGCCGAGGACCTTGGAAACATCAAAGCACAGAACATAGTCCTGCTGGGTGCGCTTGTCAAGGCAATGGGACTTGAGGACATAGACTGGGAATCAGTTCTGAAAGAGCTGATCCCTCCGAAACTTCTGGATCTTAACCTTAAGGCCTTCAAAGCGGGCCTCGAACAATAGCTGTCGCACAAATAAAAAAGGGGCCGCCCAATAAAAGTCGGCCCCTTTTTCGATGTGCGCTGTCGTAAGGCTACCAGGTAAGCGTTGACTCGGAGACCTCTCCGCCGCTCCATGTAACAGAGATGTTGAGTTTTCCATTTTTCTTTGCAAGATACCCGTTGTCCTGCATCAGAAGCTGGAGAGTTTTTGTGCCGTTTACAGGAATGCGAACCGTTCCGTTCTTTTGGTTGAGGACTTTGTTACCCTCCCTTACTCCCAGAAGCCATCTTCCGTTGTTTGCAGGAAGGGTGTCCCAGCCTTTTCCTGTGTTGTCTGTAAGGACTATGGCAGTAACGTTGCCGCTTCCTGCGACCTTGATGTTGACGGAGGTATCCTTTGATCCGCTGGCCGCTCTTTTCTTGTTCTTTCCAACAAGGTCAATGTTGACCACAGCCGGTTTTGCTGAAGCGAATGCGACAGCACGGTCTGCCTTGGTGACTGTAGCAGCGGGAGCAGCCTGTGCCGCCGGGGCCTTGCCCGTCGATGCCTCCAAGACCTGTCCGTTGGACATTACAAAGGTGATCTGGTAAGGACCCACATTCTTGCTCTCTTCCTCGTCAAACCAGAGAGAAATCTTTTTTTCGCCGTTTAAAGCCATTGATAAAGTTCCGTCGGCTTTGTTCTGTTTGGCTCCTTTTTCATCTGTAAGTACAACAAGCGGATTGTTGTTTCCGGCTATCGTGTCCCATATTTTTCCGCTGGCAGTGCACTTGACCCTTACTCCGGTCACAGTTCCCGATACGTTGATAACGGCATCGATCTGCCTGTCGGCGTTGAGGTTGGATTCCATTTTTTCGTTGGGGCCTGCGAAGTCATACTTGCCTGTTCCCTTATATTCTGCAGAGAGAGAATCCTTGAGTGCTGTAGTTTTGCCTCTGGCCGCATCTTTTTCAAACATGCGCCCGTCTGAAAGACTAATAGTAATCTTAATCTTGACTGTCGGGTCTGACATTACTCCGTCCTTGTCCTGAACCAAAAGCAAATACTTTGCGGAACCCTTTACGTTAAATCCTATTGTTCCGTCAGTTTTGTTGAGTATGTTATTTCCGCTGTCGATAACAGTGACTATCGGAAGGCTGTTTCCGGCTATGGTGTCCCACTCAGCTTTCTTCGAGGGTGACTGTGCCGTTATTTTCATTGCCCTTACTGTGGCATCTTTGAAATTCAGGGCAAGTGTGGACTGGTAGTCATTTTTACCGTCAGCTCCGACCTTCTCCGATGTGCCGGCGAAATCGTGTTCACTTATCCCGTTCGTCTCGAATCCCGTTATGCCTTCCCCCGCTGCAGGAGCGACGGGGGCTGGTATACCAAGCCCCTTCACGGTAGTTTTGCCCGTTACGTCCTGGTTGTCAATAAGAGTTACGATGACCGTAAAATCCGAGTCTTTGGGTATCGCAGTGACTGCATCGTTGATGTAGAGTTTGAAGTCTGCTCCGAGGAGTACCGGCGTTACAGGCATCCCCCCGGAAGCGTTAAGTATGTTGCCGCTGCTGTCCTTAACGATAAGAAGTTCTGTCGCACCTGACGGCGAAGTGCTCCACATCTTGCCGGTAGTCTCGTTCTTAAGCGAGATCCTTTTGATAGCCTGTGCTCCGCTCACGGCAAGGTTAAAAGAGGCATCGGGCTTTCCGTCGGCAGTCCTCGAATTGCCTGCGCCTAGCACATCTGCTTTCTCATCTGGGTTAAAGTTTATAGAGTCAATGTCCAACCCCAAAGATACGGCAAAGGCCGAGCCTGTGAATACAATTAAAAAAAGTGCTGCTACCATTATGGTTTTTGATAATTTCTGCATTTTTAAAATGCCTCCTTAAATTGTTAAATTATCATATGTCAATCCTACTTCTAATTATTTGACTCAAACTTCGCACATAAATAACGTGCCCCGCACCTTGACAATTCAATAATCGGCGAACGTTAAGAATAATATTTTTGTCATTTTCACGCGCACTTCAGCAGCTTGTTTTTTAACATCACTGGCAGAGCTTCAATGAATGTTTCAAGCAGGACATCAAGTTCTTTCTCTGTCAGCAAAGTCCTTTCCGATACCGTAGAGATAAAGACTTCCATCAGAAGCCTGAAAGCTTCAAGCCATGTGATGTCAGAGAGTTCATTCGACACAAGACAGTATATTTCACCAAAAGTCCTCTCATCTTTTCGAGTCCTGTTTTCTATGGCAAGCATCATGTATCTCGCAAAGACAATGGCGACATATGCTGTAATGGCATCGTAAGACAGCGAGTGACATTCCTTTGTCAGCTTCAGATATGTCTTGCTGACTTTGAAGAAAACCTCTATGTCCCAGCGCTTACCATATATGCGGATGATCTCATCCTCTGAAAGGGCCATATCTGTCGATATAAGGACAAGATAATCTTTATGTTTGCTTCTGTTCCGTACATAGACAAGTCTGGCAGGAATTGAGCGACTGCCGTCTCTGCTGCATATCTGAATCTCTGCAGAGAGCAGATATTTGGACCGGCCCCTCCGTTTTCTGTTTCTTCTGTAGATCTCAGTTACAGGAAGCATTTGCCCTTTGTACATGTAGTGCACTTTTGATGTCTTCTTTGCCATAGCGATGACGTCCATATCTCTCTCCTTAACTGACATAAGCGTGGAAGGGGAGCAGAACCAGGAATCAAAGAGTACGTGCGAAGCAGATATCCCTGACCTGACAGCAGTTTCTATCATTTCAAGCATGACCGCAGGAGCCTTCGTCTGTGCCAGCTTTCTAATCTTAAAGCCGCAGGAACGTCTGTCCGGTTTTTCTCTTACTTCCTGAATACGGGAACTCTCTTTCTCTGAGGAAAGAAGGCAGCTGTTTACAGGAAGAAAGGTGTTGCCGTCGCTCCAGCCCAGAGTCAATAGACGGAACCCTGATGTATATCTGTGTTTTGAATGGTCAAACACCTTGGCCAACAGCTCCACTTTTCTTGCCCGGCTTCGCTCGTACAGCGTGTCATCCACGATGAATACATTCACTCTCTTGTCATCGGTGAGTTTCGTAACCATGCCGTTTATGATTCTTTCTGCAAGAATCGAGGTAAACCTCATCCAGTTAACAGAGCAGGAATTTATAAAACGGTAAAAGGTGTCTTTTCCGGATTTGGAAGAATTTGTTCCTGTCTTCAGCTCCATAAAAAGGCTTCTATTGTTGAAAACGAGGTTGAAAAGCCCTTGAAAAACAGTCACGGCAGGAATCCCCCTCGATTTGTACGCATTTGCTCTCTTAAGAACTGAACAGAGCTTGAATCTGCGGAAGAAAGCATCTGTTGCTGCAGTAAGTTCATAGTCAAAATTAAGGGTCTGTGATATTCTTTTCATGGCATGGACCTCCGTATGGTATCGTTTTAGTATGGTAACTAAATTTTACCAAAAAACGGGGCTCATGCCACTCTTTTTTGCCGATTATTATTGAATTGTCAAGGTGCTGTCATATTTTCTTTACTGCGAAGTTTGAGTTATTTGATATAAAAGGTGATAATTACGTATAATAACTTAAATTCAGTACCTATTAAACAGTAACATCTGCTGCCGTTTGTCAGGCAAGAAGTTAAAGCTTCAAATATTGAAATAGAAGCTTTCAGGGATTTTCATGAACGGTTGATCAAGGAGAAATATGAAATTCATTACGATGAGCTGGGCAGAAATATGAGAATATAAAAAAGGCCGGTCCTCAGAAGAATGGATCTCCCGATTACCGGCCATGTTATTATTGAAGATGATCTAACTTCGAATCATTACCATTTCAAATATGATTCTGAGACCTCTCCGTTATCCCAGGTAACAGAAAGATGCACTACTCCATTTCTCCTTCGAAGGCTGCCATTGTCCTGCATTAGCAGCTGATAGGTCTTAGTGCCGTTTACCGGGATGCGTACCGCTCCGTTATTATGGTTGAGGATCCTGTTGCCCTCCCTTACACCGAGAAGCCATCTGCCGTTGTTTTCAGGAAGAGTATCCCAGCCATTTGCTGAGTTGTCTTCTGTAAGGATAATCGATTTAACATTACCTTTTCCTGTTATCTTTATGTTAAGAGCCGTATCCTTGTATCCGCTTGCAGCTCTCTTCTTGTTCTTGCCGACATGGTCGAGATTGACCAATACAGGTCTGGCAGAAGCGAATAATACAGTGCGGTCCGACTTTATTACTGTGGCAGCTGGAGCCGCCGGGGCCTTGCCTGTGGACGCCTCAAGTACCTGACCGTTGGACATTACAAATGTGACCTGGTAGGGGCCAACATTTCTGCTGTCTTCCTCGTCAAACCACAGATCCAATGCCTTTTCCCCGCTTACAGGAATGGATATCGTGCCATCAGAATGGTTTAGCTTGGGACCGGAGACCAATACGACCAACGGGTTTCTGTTGCCTGCGATGGTGTCCCAGATCTTTCCGCTTGTTGCGGATCTGACCCTGACACCAGTGATGGTCCCTGATGCGTTTATTACAGCACGGATCGATCTGTCAGGTTTTAGATTGGATTCCATTTTTTCATTTTGTCCTGTGAAGTCATAGCTTCCGGTACCTTTGTACTCAACAGAAAGCGTCTCTTTGAACGCTGTTGCATTGCTGTCCGGGACGGCATCTCTTTCGAAGATGCGTCCGTCAGCGAGGCTGATAGTTATTCTTGCCTTGACTGACTGGTCAGCCATTATTCCGTCTGTGTCCTGAGTAAGGAGAGTGTATTTGTGTGTACCTCTTACGGAAAAGGCGACAGTACCGTCTGTCCTGTTCATTATGTTGTTTCCGCTGTCGACAACTGTTACTATCGGGATGTTGTTTCCCGCTGCGGTATCCCACTGAGCATTTTGGGAGTAGGTCTGTGCCGATATTTTTACGCCTCTGACATCTGCATCTCTGAAATTAATGGACAGTGTGAACTGCTGATCTTTTCTGCCGTCAGCTCCGACTTTTTCATTTCTTCCGGCGTAGTCGTGCTGGCTGGTCCCGTTTATCTCAAATGCGTATATACCTTCTGATGAATTGGGAGAGGCAGCTACCGGAGCTGCAGTGTTGAATCCTTTTACGCTTGTCTTGCCGGTGACCTCCTGGTTGTCGATAAGCCTTACGATCACAGTGAAATCTGAATCACTTGGTATTGAACCTTCAGCATCGTTAAAGTAGAGCTTAAAGTCAGCCCCCATAAGCACGGGTGTGACCGGAAGCCTGCCTGAAGTGTTCAGGATACTGCCTCCGCTGTTCTTTACTGTAAGCAGTCCGACATTGTTTGATGGAGAGGTGCTCCACATTTTCCCTGTAGTCTCGTTTTTGAGCGAGATCTCTGTTATAGCCTGGGCTCCGGTTACTGCAAGGGTAAAAGAAGCGTCGAGCGTGCCGTCTGCTATCCTTGAAGTGCCTGTACCAACTATGTCTACTTTCTCATCCGCATTGAAGTATATTGAATCAACGTCAAGCCCGAACGATGCAGCAAATGCTGTGCCTGAAAAAACAATTAAAAAAAGTGCGGCCATGAACGTTTTTAATAATCTCTGCATTTTTAAATGCCTCCTAAAATCGTTAAAATATTATAGGACAAGCTTACATCTAATTATTTAACAGCTAAGGTATTATTGCTTAAAATAATATAGAATAGGCATTAATATAGGCATTAATAGCAATTTTCAAAGGGGAGTCTAAATTGAACAATATAGCTGAAGTATCAAAAATACTATATGTCGACTGTTCCGCCGGGATAGCCGGAGATATGTTTTTAGCCGCGCTCCTGGACATGTCCGGCGGTTTCGGATATCTAAAAAAAGAACTTTCAAAAGTGCCTTTTTCAGGATATAACCTGGACTTCTTTAGGGACAAGAGGGGAGGCATCTCGGGTCTGCGCTTCGATGTTGATCCGGGGGAAGAACATGTTCACAGGCATCTCTCTGATATAAAAGAGATGCTGCTTGGGAGCGAGCTTTCAGATGAAATCAAAAAGATGACCGTCAAGGCCTTCACCCTTCTGGCCGAAGCGGAGGGCAAGGTGCACGGCGAGCCGGCTGACCATGTACATTTTCATGAGGTCGGGGCTGTCGACTCCATAATCGACATAACCGGTGCGATGATCATGCTTGAATATCTTGGATGGCCCGAAGTATCCTTCTCACCGCTCAACGTGGGTTCGGGAACGGTGCGGTGCGCACACGGCACATTGCCTGTCCCTGCTCCTGCGACGCTGGAACTTCTTAAAGGCCTTCCTGTCTATTCATCGGGCGACCCGATGGAGAGGGTCACTCCTACGGGTGCTGTTTTAGTAAAGGCTCTCGGAGAGAGGATATTCTCAGGGATGCCGGAAGGCGAAATAAAAGACACAGGCATAGGGCTGGGAAGCAGGGAAGGCACACCACCAAATATCCTGAGGGTGACGATGCTTAAAAAAAAGGAGGACCTGCTTCATGACAGGGGAGTCGAGCTCTCTGCCAACATAGACGATATGTTGCCTCAGGATCTTTCCTACCTTATGGAGAGGCTCTTTGACGGCGGTGCTCTCGATGTCTGGTTTGAGAACATCCAGATGAAGAAGAACAGACCGGCGGTAAAGGTCTGCGTACTGTGCCATGAAAGCGGTTCAGAACTGCTGCAGGAGACCCTCCTCAGGGAGAGCTCTTCTCTTGGAGTCAGAAAGATATATGTTGAGAGATCTATGCTTGAAAGAAGTACTGAAATACTGGAAACATCCCTTGGTCCGGTCAGGATAAAAATGGCGGTCATGAAAGGCAAAATGATAAAGGAAATGCCCGAATTTGAGGACATTAAAAAAATAGCTTCAGAGCGGTCCATACCACTATCAGAGGTCCGTTCTCTGATCGCGCGTGAAAGGGAAACGGCTGTAAAATCCTCGAAACTTATACAGGGAGACTTTGAGACAAAACTGAATATGACCAAAGAGGACTTGAAGGATCCGCATGGTCATCATCACGGACATCACCATCCCCATAGCCACTCGCATGACCATTCTGAAATCGGGGAAGAAGGAAAATGACGCTGATTCTTGATGGCAGGATCACTTCGATAAAAATTAAGGACTGGGTAGCGGCTTCGGTCGATGCCATCAGAGTAAGAGACGGTTGGGTGCCTCAGATGGTAACAGTCCAGGTGGGCGATAACCCTGCTGCTGAAAGGTACATCAGAAACCAGCTG
>JBFXIQ010000012.1:16195-32537 GCA_050175815.1 Synergistaceae bacterium | reverse complement strand
CGCTTGCCAATCGCTTGCCCGGTCCTGCGGCAGCTTCCCGTGGCACGTTCTCAGCCACAGCACTATTTCAGCTTCTTGGGAAATATTTATCGTAAAAATCCCTCATTTCGAGGTCAAGGTGAGTGTATTTTTCTGTCGTCAGTATGGAGGAGTGGCCAAGGATTTCCTGGAGAGTCCTCTGATCCATTCCTTTTCTCAGCAGATGGGTCGCAAAGGTGTGCCTCAATACATGGGGATGTAAACGTGAAGCTGATATTCCAGCGATGAGACCTCTTTTCCTTAGGAGCCTCCAGAGAAACTCCCTTCTCATCTTTCTCCCGGATTTAGTCAGAAGAAGCCAGGGTTGTTTGAGTTTATCAAGTTTTGATCTGTGCTCGTCTATGTATTCATCAACTACTTTTCTTACTCCGCCGACATAGGGTATACATCTTTCCTTGTCCCCTTTGCCTCTTGTAAAGATAAGCCCTCCGCCTCTGTCTATATCCTTTAATTTAAGGGAGCAGAGTTCTGATGCCCTCATTCCTGTTCCGTAAGCCAGTTCAATGGCAATCCTGTCCCTTTTCCCGATAGGAGTTTCGTCCTCACAGGCATTTATAAGGCGCTGAATCTCTCCTTCTGTCATTATCTGGGGCAGAATTTTATCTCTTGCAGGCAGTGGATCAAGCATTGGCATATTTTCTGTTACACCGTCATAGACAAGATATCTGGCAAATGAATTCAATACCGCCCCGTTTCTTTGAACAGTGCTCTTTGACATTCCCCTTGCAGACTGTTCCCTCAGAAATCTGGCAATATTGTCCGAATTAAGGACAAGCGGATCAAACTCCATCTTTTTGCAGTAAAAATACCACTGCCTGAGATCGGAAGAATAGGCTTTCAGCGTGTTTTCGCTGCAGCCTCTCTCAAGGATTATGTAATCCTCGAATCCGCTCAATGCATTTGAAAAGAGAGGGTGATCGATATTGTCAAGTTGCATTTTCGTCTGCCTTTTTCGACTTGTACCAACAGTAAGCCATTATTGTCTTGCCGTCTTTAATGTCTCCCGATCCGATCATGCATTTTATCTCTTCAAGGGTAAAATCGTACACCTTGATATATTCATCGTCGTCTTCGGCAAGTTTTGAGGGGGTGAGGTCTGTTGCGTAAAAGAAAATGATGCGTTCAGTAGAGTACCCGGGTGATGTGTAAAATTCAAATATTTTTTCTATACTACCCGGCTTAAAGCCGATTTCTTCCTGAAGCTCCCTTACAGCAGTCTCTAAAGGGTCTTCGTCAGGTTCTATCAGTCCGGCTGGGATCTCATACAGATCTTCATCTACGGCATGACGGTATTGACGGACCAATGATATTTTACCGTCAGAGTGGACAGGAAGGACAGTTACAGCTGATTTATGCCTTACTACTTCCCTGATTTTTTCACAGCCGGACGGGAAAAGCACACGGTCGATATTAAGGTCCAATATTGCTCCGTTGTAGATGTTTTCTGTCTCAATTATGTGTCTCAAAGCATGTCTTTGTTCTCTTTCCACAGCTTATCACTCCTCAGTGAAGGATATCGCCGACCTTCATCCTGCTTCCCCGCAGCCACTCGTCAGCTGTCTGGATTCTTTTGCCCTCCGGCTGAACACCCATAAGCTTCAGAGAGCCGCTGCCGCATGCTATAACAGGAAAACCTTCCTCTATCCCTATGAGCTTTCCCGGTGAACCGGATCCTGTGGCCGGCAAAGCTTTATGTACCCTAAGCCTCTTGCCGTGGTGTTCACAGTATGTGCCGGGCGCAGCAGACAATGCCCTTATCTTGTTAAATATATTTACCGAGTTTTCTTCCCACTCGATCTTTCCTTCAGATTTGTCTATTTTGGGAGCTGTTGTGGCCTCTTCTTCAGATTGAGGGGTAAATTTCCATTTTTCAGCGGGAATATCAAGCAAATACTCAAGGAGTTTCTCGCAGCCCGCATTACATGTTTTTGTGAGAAGTGACTCCGTGTCATCCATATCACTGATGACTACGGGTACCTGTGAAAGAACAGGTCCTGAGTCCATTCCCTCATCAAGCCTGAATATTGTCACTCCTGTCTCTTTGAGCCCATCCATGATCGCTCTTTGTACAGGAGCCGATCCCCTGTATGCCGGAAGCATCGATGGGTGGATATTTATACAGCCCAGCGGTGTCAGGTTCAGAAGAGGCTCTTTGATCATGTGTCCAAAATCTATGACAAGAATAAGGTCAGGAACATCTTTGCTTATCCATTCTATGATCTCGGTGTCTGCAGACAGTTTTGGTGTTGTCTGGGTTTTTATGTTAAGTTCTGCGGCTTTGAGAAAGACCGGAGTGTTCCGGAAATGGAGACCTCTGCCGGAAGGTCTGGGGGCATTCGTCACGACCCATTCAGGCATAGCTTTCTGAGTGATCTGTGAGAGGCACTCAGCAGCAAATTTTCCCGAACCGCAAAAACCAAACCGCAGTTTATCGGCCATTACTTTTCTTTTGCCTGTTTCGCCAGCTTTTTTTTGAGGAACTGCCTTTTAAGCGGCGAGACCCTGTCAATTAGCAGTTTTCCGTTCAAATGATCTATTTCGTGAGAAAAGACGCATGCGAGGAATCCTTCTATCTCTTTCTCGATAAGTTCCCCTTTTTCATCATAATACCGAACCTTTATGTGTTCAGGCGATTCTACCTTCTCATAGATCCCAGGAAAACTTAAGCATCCCTCTTCAACTGTTTTAAGATCTTCCCTTTCCAATATAACAGGGTTGATCAGAACATATTTTTCACCGTTATACTCTATTACAGCTATTTTTTTTGCTATGCCGACCTGAGGTCCTGCAAGGCCGATCCCATCGGAAACGTGCATAGTTTCCCACATATCGCTGACCAGTATCCCGAGTTCCTCATCAAACAAAGTTACTTCCTCTGTCGGTTCCCTGAGAATGGGATCCGGGTAGACACATATTTTTTTGACAGACATCAGATCGCCTCCAAATAATACTATAAATATTTTAACAGAAAATCCCCATGCCTATCATTAAAAGACATGGGGAAGATGAATTTTATTTCGGTAATACTCTTAAAAGAGTTTACTCTGAATCTTCTGCCTGTTTTAAAAATTCACCGATCGTCACATTTGTCTCTTCCTGAGGAAGCTGATTGCTGTGACTGTCGTTTCTTCTCTTGTCGGAATCTGAGCGGCGGCGGCGCGGACGGTCATCATTTTTCTGTCCGTCAGTCTGAGGTGTCTCCTCTGATTTTGGCCTTCTGATCGGTTCCTCATGTGCCGGACGGAGGCTGAGACGCATCCTGCGTTCTGCGGGATTGACATCAAGCACTCTTGCTGTAACTTCCTGTCCCTCCGAGAGGACTTCTCTTGGGTTCTCAATCCTTTGCTGGCTTATCTGCGATATATGGATCAGTCCCTCGATGCCGTCTTCAAGTTCGACAAATGCGCCAAAGTCAGCGATCCTGACGACCTTTACAGGAACTTCCATATCTTTGGTATATTTCTCCGCAACGTCCTTCCAAGGATCTGAAAGCTGTTTGTAACCCAGGCTGATACGTTTGCGGTCAGAATCTACTTCAAGGACTGAGACTTCGATCTTCTGGCCCCTCTTGAGTACTTCTTTAGGATGCTTGATCCTTGTCCAGCTTAGGTCTCCTATATGCACCAGGCCTTCAATGCCGGGTTCTATTTCAACAAAAGCACCGAATTCTGTCAGGTTTGAAACAGTTCCTTCTACAACGACACCGGGTTTCCAGCGTTCTGCCGCTGTATCCCAGGGATCAGACAGAGTCTGTTTCAGGCTGAGGGAGATCCTATTGTTCTCCTTGTCTATGCCGATCACTTTGACCTTGATGTGATCGCCTTTAGAGACAATATCCTTAGCCTTGGCGTTGCGCTGCCATGAGAGCTCGCTGACATGAACAAGGCCTTCCATTGCACCCAGATTTACGAAAACACCGAAAGAGGTGATGCTGCTTACATCCCCTTCAAGGAC
Organism: Synergistaceae bacterium; assembly: GCA_050175815.1. GTDB lineage: Bacteria > Synergistota > Synergistia > Synergistales > Synergistaceae > Caenicola. The sequence continues at coordinate 28,544 of JBFXIQ010000012.1, read as the reverse complement.
ATCTCCTTCGTTGACCTGCTCGTAGAATGACTGTCTGATCTCTGCGATCTCCGCTTCCATAAGGCTGCGGCGTGATAGCACCAGGCGACGCTTGCGGCGGTCCTTTTCGATCAGCTTTACCTGGAAATCCTGTTCAAGGAGGCGCGTAGGATTGACATTACGCCCTTCCTCGGCAAGGTGTGATATAGGGATAAAACCCTCTATACCGTAGCAGCTTACAATAAGACCGCCCTTTACCTTGCGGATACCCTTTACGGTCACGGTTTCATTCTTTGCAGCTTCTTCTTCAAGCTTGTTCCAGCGCTCGTCAAACTCACAGCGCCAACGGCTGAGGCTGAGCTGTGCATCTTCACCCTGACCGATGTTTGTGACCTGTACTTTGACTTTAGCGCCGTTCTCCGGCTCCGGGGCCTCTTCGACCAGGACCTTGTGTGTCCACTCTTTGCGGGGAAGGAATCCTTCGCATTTGTAGCCCACATCAACAAGCCATCCGTCTTCACGTGCGTCAACTATTGTGCCTTCAAGGATCTTTCCGCGATGGAAATCACCCATCACGTCAAACTGCTGCATCATTTCTTCCATTGTTTCTTCTTTTTCCGGTGCTGCCTGTGTTTCAAGTCCGTCTTCTGTGCGAAGCTCGTCAACCATACCCAACATCCTCCTGCTTACATCATGTTTAAATTTTGGATCAGATCTTTTATTAGCCAGTCAGGAGTACTGCCTCCCGCAGCTATTCCTATGTTTTCTTTGTTTTGCAGCCACCCCCTGTCGATCTCTCCTGCATGCTCGATCCATAATGTTGAAACTCCGACATCCATGGATATCTCGGCAAGTTTTTTTGTGTTGGCACTGTTCCTGCCGCCAAGTATTATCATTCCGTCGACTTTTGAAGCAAGTCTGCATACAGAATCCTGGCGGGCAAGAGTAGCTTTGCAAATCGTATTATACACCTTGATCTCAGGTGATACCGTTATGAACGACCCGACAAGCGCGATAAAAGAGGCGACCTTTTGGGTCGTCTGGCTCAGTATCCCGCACTTTCGTCCCTTCAGGTTTTCAGGTATCTCCCCCTCAGAAGAGATAACAACGACCTCTCCGTCGGCATATCCCATTATGCCCCTGACTTCTGGGTGTTCCCTGTCTCCTGATATTACCACAACATACCCCTCAGAAGAAAGGTCTTTTGCCCTTTTTTGAGCTGTTTTGACAAATGGACACGTTCCGTCCACTACTTTCATACATTTTTTTCTCAGAGTTTCAGCCTCTGTGGGGGTAACTCCGTGTGCCCTTATAAAAGCGATCGAACCGAACGGCACATCCTCCGCTGATTCGACAACGATCAGCCCCATCTTTGACAGCCTCTCGATCTCCTGGGGGTTATGGATCGGGCTTCCCAAAGAATATACTTTGTCTGAACACAGCAGTTCCTCTTCGAGTTTGGATATTGCCCTTCTTACTCCAAAACATAATCCTGTTGGATCGGCAATGTGGATCTTCAATTCACTCTTTGTCCTCTTGTTCCAAATGCCTGATGCAATGCGGCAGTACGTTTTCCATTGCCTCTGACATTTCGTATTTGTCAAAATCATACCACAGTGCAGGCTCAAAGTGCCTGAACCACGTCATCTGCCTTCTTGAAAAAGCCTTGGTTGACCGTATGTCGCCTTCAAGCGCCTCTTCGTAAGAACAACTGCCTTTGACATACCGGACCAACTCCCTGTACCCGAACCCCTGGAGAGCAGGCAGGGATGGAGAATACCCCTGAGCAAGGAGCCACTCGACTTCTTCGGGATACCCATTGGAAAACTGCTCCCTTACCCGTGCTGCGATATTTTTGTAAAGGTTGGATCTCTCCCTTATCAGTCCGATGTATAAAATGTCGAAGGGGGACTCCATTTTTGCCTGGTTTTCATACCACCACGTTGCCGGCCTTCCGGTGATACGGTAAATTTCGAGTGCCCTCATCGTCCTTACCGGATCGTTAGGGTGTATCTTTTCCGCAGCTGCCGGATCGACAGCCCTTAGTTCGCTGTGGAGTTCAGCAAGTCCTCTCTCGTTGATCTCTTCTTCAAGGATCTTCCTTACTGCGGGATCCTTCGGCAGATCTTCAGAGAGCGTACCGCAGAGAGCCTTGTAATAAAAAGGCGTTCCGCCGATCAGCAATGGCACCCTATTCCTCTTTTTTATTCTGTCGATCGCGTCTGTTGCCTGTGAGGCAAAATCCGCCGCGGAATAGACCTGATCCGGGTCAGCTACATCTATAAGATGATGCAGGATCTCATGTCTGATCTCCGGTGAAACTTTATCAGTACCAACGTCAAGGTATCTGTAGACCTGTCTGGAATCTACGGAAATGACCTCGGCATTCAGATTTCGTGCCAGTTCAAGGCTGAATTTGGTCTTGCCGACAGCTGTCGGTCCAATTATTGCTATTACAGGTATTTTTTTTATATGCATGTTTTCCGTCATCGTTCAAACCAATCCTCTAATTTCCTGTTTTCTATAAGAAAAATGGTTGGCCTTCCGTGAGGACACGTAAAAGGGCTTGAACAGGCTTGAAGCTTATCCATAAGCGCTTCGGCCTCTTCTCTTTCGAAACGTCTGCCAAGCTTTACAGCGTCCCTGCATGCAAGCCTTGCCATCCTCCACCATACCTCCCTGTCACGCTTTTCCGGGTCTTTTTCAACTTCAATGCCCCTAAGAGCTGAACGAAGCATGTCCAGCGGAGAGAGTTTAGATCTTCCTCTGAGCATTGGGACTCCTGCAAGGCGGTCTTCCTCAAATATAAAGGCCAGATCGTTAAGTTCTTTTAAAAATATATTGATTTCGGGCAGTAAAGAAGCCGGTACTTCAATAGGTATTGTCAGATTTTGTGTAGCCATGCCCTCTTTAAAACTCTCTGCGATCTCCTCGTACAGTATCCTCTCATGGGCAGCGTGCGGGTCAACTATGGCGATCCCGTTGGGAAGGTCAAAGATAAGAAAACCCTTTGAAGTCTGCCCTATGTAATTTTTGCGGTCATCAAAAGTGACGGGATCCGGCCTCCCTGCAGGTATGAAGACTGTCGTCTCAGGCGAGGAGACCCTTTCAGGAGTCTGTGTTACCTCTGAAACAGATTTCCACGGAGTTTGGCTGAACATGGGGTCCGTTCTGTCGAACCATCCTGTGCGCCTTGTCTCTGAAAAAGAAAGCGGAGCTTTTTCCTCAATTTGAGGCGTACCCTCTGACGTGAAGGAGTATTTTCGGGAAAATATTTTACGGGTCGTTTGCAGTATTAATTTGAATATGTCACCGGATCTTCTGAAGCGGACCTCTTCCTTGGCAGGATGAATATTGACATCAAGGTCTTCCGGAGGCATCTCCAATATTACCAGCCATTCACCGTAAGCAGCCGATTCTCCCCCGCACACTGCTGACCTTATAGTAGGGTCCTGTATCCTTCTGCCGTTGACAAAAATCGTCATCACGGTGCGTCTGCTGTCCGGTATCGGATTCCACCATATTTTCACGCTGTTGGAGTTAAAGGATGTCGCTGAGCTGTAAATGGGGGTTTCGTCACCCCAGCGCCTTTCAAGGGCTTTGTCTGTCGATCCGGGCGGCAGCAGCTCCAATATTCTCTTTCCGTCAGAGAAGACCCTGAAGGTCAGTTCCGGATTGACAAGCGCGTAATCGTTTACGACCTGCAGTATCCTCCTGAGTTCAGCAGATGCGGTTTTGAGGAACTTGCGCCTCGCGGGAAGGTTGTAAAAGAGATCGTCCACCTGGATCCTTGTTCCGGGGTGGGTAGGGCTTTCCGTGTGTAGAATTACCGCACCCCCCTCACACTTAATTATTCCACCGGTTTCAGATGTCCGTTCCCTGCTGCGGATCTCCATCCTGCTCACAGCGGCAACGCTTGAAAGGGCCTCTCCCCTGTATCCCAGGGTAGAGATCCTCTCCAGATCGTCAAGTGTAGAAATTTTGCTGGTTGCATACCGTTCCAGCGCAAGGGGAAGTTCCTCAAAGGGAATGCCGCATCCGTCATCTTCTATGACGAAAGACGACCTCCCTCCCTGTTCAATGTAAAGTGTTATATTTTGCGCTGAGGCGTCTATTGAGTTTTCAATAAGCTCCTTGGCAACTGACGAGGGCCGTTCGATCACCTCACCCGCGGCTATCCTGCTTGATACTTCGCTGTCAAGACGTTTTATCATTTGAATCCCAGCACCTTCCGGCTTTCTTTCCTGAGCCTGTAAACGACCTGAAGAGCTTCCATCGGGGTCATTTCATCAGGATCCGAAGCTGCAAGTTCTTCAAGTATGGCCTCATGCCCCACATCAAATAGCTTCATCTGACTCTCTTCGTTGACCGGCAATGAAGACTTCTGTTCATTTGCTGCAGCCTCAAAACCTGCAAGCAGTTCTTTTGACCTTCTGAGGACCAGGGGCGGCACTCCGGCAAGCCTCGCTACCTCTATGCCGTAGGACCTGTCAGAGGGTGACTCGACAACCTTATGGAGGAAGGTGACTCCCTCCTTGCCCTCTTCTACCGCCATACTCAGGTTTGTTACTCCGGGAAGCTTTCCGGCAAGTTTCGTAAGTTCGTGATAATGAGTAGCAAAAAGTACAGCAGCCATTCTTCCTTCCTGTCCCTGAAGGTATTCTATGACTGACCAGGCGATGCTGAGTCCATCGTAAGTAGAGGTGCCCCTTCCAACCTCGTCAAGTATGACGAGGCTCCTGTCTGTTGCATTTCGAAGGATATTCGCGGTCTCCACCATTTCCACCATGAAGGTACTCTGCCCTCTTGCAAGTTCATCGCGCGCGCCTATTCTCGTAAATACACGGTCAATTATCCCGATCTTTGCACTCTCTGCAGGGACGAAGGAACCCATATGAGCCATTATGGCAATAAGGGCTGCCATTCGAAGATAGGTCGACTTTCCGGCCATGTTCGGGCCTGTGATTATTGCTATCCTTTTTCCTGAAACCATGCTCAGTGTAAGATCATTCGGCGTGAAGGGACGGTTTCCAAGCATTACCTCTATCACAGGATGCCTTCCGTTCTTTACGATAAAGTCTGTACCCATTTCCATGACCGGCCTTACATACCTTCGTTCTGAAGCAATTTCAGCCAGCGAAGAAAAAAGGTCTGCTGCGGCGATGAATTTTGCTGCGTTAAGGATATCCAGACTCTTTGAAAGAGCTGCTTCAACGATCTCGGAGTATATCCTTTCCTCTATTGAGAGAATTTCTTCTTCGGATCTGAACATCTCTTTTTCAAATATTTTGAGCTCTTCGGTAATGAAGCGTTCTGCGTTTACGAGTGTCTGTTTTCTGATATATTCTGCAGGAGCTTTATTCAGCCCGCCTTTGGGTATCTCAATGTAATAACCGAAGATCTTGTTTACTCCGGCCTTCAGGTTTTTTATGCCCGTCCTCTGTCTTTCGCTTTCCTCAAATCTATGAAGCCATTCGGAGGAATGGGCCGCCTTGTCTCTCCATTCGTCCAGGTCCTTGTCATACCCTTCTTTAATGACCCCTCCGTCCCTGGCAAAACGAGGAACGGTTTCTGCGATCGAAGATTCAAGAAGAGAGAAAAGTCCTTCCAGATCATCAACACCCTGAGTCCATCTCTTCAGTCTTTCATTTTGGGACATCAATGATTTCAGCATAGGCAGCGCACGGATAGTTTCCCTTATAGTTACAAGATCAGATGGAGATCCCATCTTCAGTGTCAGCCTGCTTATTGCCTTTTCCATGTCTCCGCATGATGAGAGGCGACGCTGCAGTTCCCCACGCGTAGAATGGTCATTTACAAGCTCCTCGATGGAATCCTGTCTTTGTTCAATTGTACCTATGTCCTGAAGGGGAGAGAGTATCCACTCTTTGAGAGTTCTCCTGCCCATTGCAGTGCGGCATCTGTTCAGGACAGAAAAAAGCGAGATATCAGATGGTTCCGTCAGTTCAAGGTTGTTTACCGTGTTCCTGTCAAGAATGAGCGATTGCGCCGGCATGATGGGCGTGATACCCGTAACATGCAGGGCCTGGGAAAACTGGGTTTCTTCCAGATATCTCAAAACTGCCGCTGATGCGCCTGCGGAAGGATCCCTGTCATCAATTCCCATGCAGCTGAGGGAGGCTATCCCCCACTTTCTGCAGAGCCATTCTGAGCCTGTCCTTGGGTCGAATTCTCCCTTTTCCCTTTCAACTATATTGAGGCGGCCCTGGTCGGGATAAATTTCAGAAAGAGGGCTGGTCTGCCCCTTTCTGATCAGTATTTCATCAGGACGGAATGAGCAGAGGAGAGATGATGCCTCTTCAGTATTGAAGGTACCGGCTTTTAATGTGCCTGTTGCTGTGGTGAGGAGGGCCAGTGAGATATTCTTCCCGTCGAAGAAACAGGCAGCGAGGTTACCGTCTGACTCTGAGCTGTCAGAGAGCCATGTACCGGGTGTTACCAGTCTTGTTACTTCCCTTTTGACCAAAGTCTTTCCATCGGGAACAGTGACTTGTTCGCATATGGCGACCCTGTACCCTGCGGCTACCAGCCTTCCAAGGTAGGAATCGACCGAGTGGAAGGGCACGCCTGCCATAGGGATGGCGTTTTCTGCTTCACGTGAACGTGATGTGAGGGCAATATCAAGAACAGAGGATGCTGTCTGGGCATCCTCAAAAAACATTTCATAGAAATCACCCATGCGGAAAAAAAGAAGAGAGTCAGGATACTGCTCTTTCCAGTAGATGTACTGTTCCAGCATGGGGGTAATTTTAGTCCCCTGCGGAAGTTCCAAGTCTAGTCAGACCTCCCCTTGTCCAGATAACTTTGAAGGAGAAGAGAGGCTGCGACCATGTCTACCCTTTCTTTTCGGCCTTTCCTCGAGACATCTCCCTCTATGAGGGACTGCTGCGCGATTACAGTTGTAAAGCGCTCATCCCAGAAAATTATTTCCAGATCGGGATACCTGCCGACAATACTTTCAGCAATTTCTCTTATATTTACAGCCTCAGGCCCCTCATTTCCGCCGGTCCTGAGAGGCAGACCCACCAGAAGTTTTGTCGTCCGGTAGGTATCCATGATCTTTTTAAGTTCCTCTATCCAGTCTTTCTTTGTGCTGAGAACTGTCAGAGCCTGCGCAAAAGATCCAAACGGATCACTTACCGCGACACCGACCCTTACGGATCCTATATCTACTGCAACTATCCTCTCCAACTATATGGCCTCAGCCTTTTGCAGCAAGTCTGGCAAAAATTTCAGGGGCTTTCGTAATAGCCTCGTTAAGTCTGCCGGCATCAGGAGCCCTGCCCTGCGCAAGAGTGGGTCTTCCTCCGCCTCTTCCGCCGATAAGATCAGCTATCTCCTTCAGGAACTCGTCTGCCCTGATTCCCTTGCTGACGGCCTCTTCGCTTGCCATGGAAGTCAGCGTAACGTGCTTTTCTTCACCTACTCCTGCAAGCAGTATCACAGCAACGGGGTATTTCTGCTTTATCCTGTCGCCGACCTGCCTTAAGAGATCAAGGTTCATGTTTTCAAACTTTTCCATTATGAGGTTTACGCCGTTGACACTGGCACAAGGTTTGATGCTCTCCTCAATATCGGACATAGCCGCCTTTACCTGCAGTTCCCTGTTCTTTCTCTCGAGTATCTTTTTTTCGTCAAGAATGTCTTCGACCCTGTTGACTACAGAATCAAGGTCTTCACCGAGCATTGACATAAGGGTTCCGGACAGGTAGCTGAATCGTTGAAAAGCCTGCAGGGCATTTTGTCCCGCTATTGCGTTGATACGCCTAACGCCTGAGCCTATTCCCTCTTCACGTATGATCTTTACCACCCCGATCTCACCTGTTGCTTTTACATGTGTACCTCCGCAAAGTTCAGATGAGTATCCGGGTATTTCTAGCACTCTTACCTCGTCACCATATTTTTCGTCAAAGAGCGCCTTTGCCCCGGTCTTCTTTGCCTCTTCTATAGGCATAACAGAAGTGTTTACCGGCAGGTTTGAAAGTACCTGCTCATATACGATCGATTCGATCTCACGAATCTGCTCTGTCGTAAGCTGAGCGAAATGGTTGAAGTCGAAACGCAGGAACGTAGGCGTTACGATAGATCCGGCCTGCCTCACATGCTGTCCGAGGACTTTGGAAAGGGCCTCGTGAACAAGGTGTGTAGCCGTATGGTGTCTCTGAATGTTTTTTCTTCTGGCGGTATCTATCGATGCTGTCACTGCCTGGTTTTTCTTTATGCTTCCCTTCAGGAGCCTTCCTCTGTGTACGATAAGATCGTTTACAGGATAAATGGTGTCCTCAACCTCGAAAATTGTATTTTCTGCTGTAATAACACCGGTGTCGCCGACCTGTCCGCCCTTCTCGCCGTAGAAAGGTGTGTCAGTGAGAACTATGTCCGCACTTTCACCTTCCGCAATGAAATCCTTTTCTTTTCCTTCGCAAATTATCGCCGCAACTTCAGCGTCAACAGAAGTGCTGTCATAGCCACAGAAGCTGCTGGGACCAATCCTGTCTGCCAATTCAGTGTATGCGTTTTTTGACATGACCGAACTGGTCTGTTTGCTGGAAGCTCTCGCACGCTCCCGCTGATCGTCCATTGCTCTGTTGAAGCCGTCCTTGTCAACGCTTATGCTCTCTTCCTCGCACATCTCTTCTGTGAGTTCGAGCGGGAATCCGTATGTATCGTAAAGGACAAATGCAACGCTGCCGGGAAGTGTGCCGAGAGAGTTTGTCTTAAGCTGTCTTATCTCTGATTCCAGGAGGTCGCTGCCCTGAGAGAGCGTCTTTGTAAAACGCTCCTCTTCAGTCTTCAGTATCTGTTCAATGGCACAAGACTGTTCGACGAGCTCAGTGTACTCGTCACCTATAGATTCACGAACGGAGGGCAAAAGTTCTGTAAGGAAGGGCCTCTCTATTCCAAGCAGCTTTCCGTAGCGGGCGCTTCTCCTGATAAGACGCCTCAGCACATAACCGCCGCCGTCATTTGTGGGCAGTATTCCATCAGCTATCATGAATGCCGAGGCTCTTATATGGTCTGAAATAACTTTCACGGCCATATTTTTCTTGGGATCTTCCCCATATTTGACTCCGCCAAGTTCACATGCCTTGTCAATTATAGGGCGGAAAAGGTCTGTCTCGAAGTCGTTGGGCACCCTCTGAACGACTGATGACAGTCTCTCAAGCCCCATTCCTGTATCGATATTCTTGTTGGGAAGAGGAGTGAGGTTCCCTGCTTCATCCCTGTTGTACTGCATAAAGACGAGGTTCCATATCTCCAGGTAGCGGTCACAGTCGCATCCCACAGTGCATGTGGGTTTTCCGCACGAAAAATCCGGTCCCTGATCGTAAATTATCTCAGAACATGGTCCGCATGGGCCGACAGGTCCGGCTGCCCAGAAATTGTCATCAGCGCCAAGACGCACTATCCTGTTTTCAGGGAGACCTACCTTGTCGCGCCAGATATCATGCGCCTCGTCATCGTCAAGATAGATCGTTGCGTAGAGCCTGTCCGGTTCAAGTCCGACCCGTTCTGTAAGAAATTCCCAGGCCCAGGGGATAATTTCCTCTTTAAAATAGTCTCCGAAGCTGAAGTTTCCCAGCATCTCGAAAAAAGTGTGATGCCTCGCAGTACGCCCCACATTTTCAATGTCGTTGGTCCTGACGCACTTCTGTGCAGTTGTGGCTCTCTTCACCTCGGGGGTCTTCAATCCCAGGAAGTATTGTTTAAAAGGGACCATGCCTGCTATTGTGAAAAGCAGCGTAGGATCATCGGGCACCAGTGAAAAACTGCGGTACCTTTTGCATCCCTTTTCTTCAAAAAATGAAAGAAAGAGTTCCCTTAATTCTTTTCCGCTTCTGTATTGCATTTAAGCTGCCCCCTGTAATAAAAGATAAAAGCCTTATTCCATCCGGATAAGAAAAGCGGTAAGGTCTTTGTAATTTTTGCACCAAATAATTATACGCGGATCTGGGGTGTTTGTGCCAGATCCACGTTTTGGAAATAATATCTGTACTTTAAAAATATCAGCAGCCGGTAAGTTTTCTGCGCGCCGATTTTGCTTCAGAAATTACCCTGTCCTTGTCGATTTCTGTGAACGTTCCATTTTCATAAAGCATTCTTCCTGCCACAACAGTAGCCTTAACATCTGAAGAAGATCCCGCATAAACAAGAAAACCGGGAAGATTATCATTGTCCCAGCCTACATAATGCGGTTGGTCGAGGTCAATAAGTATCATGTCCGCCTTGTATCCCTCTTTAATAAGTCCTGTATCTCTGAATCCAAGTGCCTTTGCTCCGTTTACCGTAGCCATCTTAAGGACTTCGACAGATGTCACAAGAGTCGGATCATTATTCACACCCTTGTGGATCAATGCAGCACAGCGAAGCTCATCCCAAATGTCCAGCCTGTTGTTGCTGGCGGCACCGTCTGTACCGATAGCGATCCTGACCCCGGCTTTGAGGAATTCAGGAAGAGGGGCTATCCCGCTGCCCAGTTTGAGATTACTTTTGGGGTTGTGGGCGAAAGTAACGTTGTTCCTTGAATAAAAAGCTGCAGATCCCTTCTCCACCCATACGCAATGCGCCAGCAGGAGGTTAGGCACATCGATCATGCCTGTTTCGGAAAGATACTCCTCAGGAGTCATTTTTCCTTCCAGGCCGCTTATGCTCCACTCAGAAGACGTTTCGAGCCAGTGAAGCTGGACCCCCAGTCCGGTCTCTTTCGCTCTATCTGCAATCTCTGTCATCAGGTCGAAAGGAACTGTATATGGAGCGTGTGGACCGAGCTGGACGTTGATCAATCCATCCCTGCCGTTGTAGTCCTCTGCGAACTTAAGGTTTTCCTTTAACTTGCTTCTGTCGCTGTCACCTACTATGCCCCGCGAAAGTCCGCACCTCATTCCGTTTTCAAGGGCAGCCTCCGCAACTTTGTCCATGAAGAAGTACATGTCTGCAAAACAGGTGGTACCTGTAGAGAGCATCTCCATTATACCCAGTGCGGTCCCTGCTTTGACAAGATCTCCGTCAAGGTTCTTTTCAACCGGCCAGATGCGTTTCTGAAGCCATTCCATAAGAGGCAGTTCTTCTCCAAGCCCTCTCAGCATAGTCATCGCAGCATGCCCGTGTGCATTCACAAAACCGGGGATCAGAGCTGTATTGCCTCTTCCCTCGTATGCACATCCGGAACTGAGGGCCCCGGCCGGGAGGATGGAGGTTATCCTGTCACCTTCGGTCGCGACATCGCACATTTTGGCTGAAGAGCTCTCAGAGTCCCAGACAACAACATTTCTGTATTGCTGTTTCATTAAATCTCTCTCCATGCTGCCAGGTATTCCTTTTGCTCCTGTGTAAGCCGTTCAATGTTTATGCCAAGTGATTCGAGCTTCAGCTCTGCCACTTTACAGTCAAGCTCTGCCGGAACGTTGTAGAGCCCCGGTTCCAGTTTGTTGCAGCTTATATAAAGGCAAGAGAGCAGCTGCATAGCAAAACTAAGATCCATTATTTCGACCGGATGCCCGTCCCCTGCTGCCAGGTTGACCAGCCTTCCTTCACCTAGAAGGTGGATCCTGCGGCCTACCGGAAGTATGTAAGTCTGGATATTGTCACGCGATGCCTTCACGTCAACAGCGAGTTCGGCAAGATCGGGAATGCAGACCTCCACGTCAAAGTGGCCTGCGTTGCAGAGGAGCACTCCGTCTTTCATGCGCATAAAGTGTTCTTTGCGGATGACTTTTGTGTTGCCGGTCACTGTAATAAAAACATCCCCGACCTTTGAAGCATCAAGCATGTCCATAACATCAAAACCATCCATCAGAGCCTCAAGTGCCCTGTGGGGATCTACCTCTACCACTATGACCCGCGCACCCAGACCTGCCGCTCTCTTGGCAGCGCCCTTTCCGCACCAGCCGTATCCTGCAATGACAACATTCTTGCCTGCCACGATAAGGTTGGTGGTCCTGAGGATCGCATCCCAGACAGACTGACCTGTTCCGTACCTGTTATCGAAGAGGTATTTGCTCTGGGCATCATTTACTGCCAGCATCGGGAAAGGCAATACTCCTTCACAATGCATGGCTTTAAGACGCTTTATCCCCGTAGTGGTCTCTTCGCATCCGCCAAGCAAGTTTGGGATGAGGTCCCTTCTCTTGTCTATTATCATCGAAACGACGTCGCCGCCGTCATCAATTATTATCTGAGGATCCCATTTGAGCATTTCCTCTATGTTTTCGGAGTATTCCTGAGGAGTCATGCCCCTGCGGCTGAATACATGTATTCCTTCCTCAGCCAGGGCTGCGCAGATAGTGTCCTGTGTTGAAAGAGGATTGCTTCCGGCTACTGCTACAGTTGCTCCAAGTTTGTTCATTAC
>JBFXIQ010000012.1:5311-16095 GCA_050175815.1 Synergistaceae bacterium | reverse complement strand
TCGGTTATTATTCCTTTTATCAGCTCTGCAGGGGTCACGTCAAAAGCCGGATTCCATACCTTTGCGTCCTTGTGGACCAGAATTTCATTGCCGATCATCCTTACTTCACCGTGGTCTCTTTCTTCGATAGGGATAGAATCTCCGTTTGGGCAGTTAAAATCAATAGTGCTTATAGGTGCTGCTATGTAAAATGGAACATTATGCCATTTTGCAGAAATGGCTAGCCCATATGTGCCGATCTTATTTGCCGTATCCCCGTTTAGTGCTATCCTATCTGCACCGGTAATTACAGCGTCTATCTTGTCCCTTGACATTAGAAAGGGGGACATAGAATCGCAAATGACTGTTACGTCAAATCCATCCTCACACAATTCAAAAGCAGTGAGCCTTCCTCCCTGAAAGCGCGGCCTTGTCTCATCTGCGTAAACTTTTATCTCCTTGCCGGCATCCCTGGCGGCCCTGAAAACACCAAGAGCCGTGCCGTAACCGGAAGTGGCAAGAGCTCCGGCGTTGCAGTGCGTTATGACAGAAGCTTTATCGGGCAGCAGAACAGCTCCATGAGCACCGATCCTTCTGTTGATCTCGCGGTCTTCTCTATCGATCATTATTGCCTCTGATTCAAGCAATGAATATAATTCCGGGGAATTTTTGTGTTGGTCGTAAACAGACCGCATTTTTTCAATGGACCAAAAAAGGTTGACTGCTGTCGGTCTTGTTGCAGAAAGCCTTGAAAGTGCGTCATCAATAATTGAGGGGTCTGAATGCGCTGCCAATACGACGCCATACGCGGCAGCTACTCCTATGGCAGGGGCGCCTCTTACTGTCATGTCCTCTATTGCCCTGGCTGTCTCCTCATAAGTACGACAGTCCACAAATCCCACAGAAGCCGGTATTTTTTTCTGGTCAAGAAGCCGGAGCATTGGGGCTTCGCTGATCCATTCCATTGTTTCAGGCAGCAACAGGCTCACCTCTTATGTACTTATTCGTAAACTGTTTAATTAATGTTTTAACGTAAATAACAGCAGTTTTTCAAGTGACTTCCGGGGAGTCCTCCCCGATCATCAGCTTTCTACGCAGATGCTTTTTACCTCTGTCTCTGCATGTCCGTCTCTGAAGTATATACCTACTCTCTGATGTTCTGAAAGGGAGGAGGCATCTTTGATCATATTGCCATCGGTATCCCTGCATATCGAAAATCCTCTTGACATCACGCTTAGAGGTGAAAGGTTGTTTAAGGTCCCGGCCGCAGAATTAAGCTTAGATTCTGCACCGGAAAGCATGTATGTGATATTGGATGTCAGTGTACTGTTGGCATTATTCAAATATTCCGATGCGGGGGCGTAAACTCCTCTTGTAATACTGAAAAGGAGCCTTCTCTTTGAGTCGATCAGATCAGAACTTATCTTTGCAGCCCTTTTGTATATATGGGCATTCATCGACCGGAGAGAACTTTTTAAATAGGCTGTGAGTTCTTTTGAATCCGGGAAAACCCTCTCTGCAGCGCCTGATGGTGTCGGCGCATAGGCATCAGCTGCCAGGTCGGCAAGAGTCTTGTCAATTTGATGGCCCAGTCCGGTAATTACAGGAACAGGACAGGATCTGACAGCCCTGACAACTTCTTCGCTGTCAAAAGTATCCAGGTCATCCCTGCTTCCTCCCCCCCTTACCAGCATTACGAGTGATATGTCCTGCAAAGAGGCGCACTTTGAGAAAGCCTCCCTTATTTCCGAAGAGGCTGCAGCTCCCTGCATCAGGCTTGGGATCACAAGCAGCTCCGAAGCAGGGTATCTTATTGATGCTATCTTTATTACATCCTGTACTGCTGCGCTTGTGGGTGAGGTAATAAGAGCTACTTTTCGGGGAAAGAGAGGGAGTTCCCTCTTATGTCTGATATCGAAGACCCCTTCTGCTGTAAGCTGTTTGAAGAGTATCTCCTTAGCCCTTGTTTTTGCTCCTTCGCCTAGTGGCAGAAGGGTCGAAGCATAAATCTGGTATGAGCCCCTTGCGCCGTATACGTCAACTTTGCCGCGGACAAGCACCTCATCCCCGTCTTTGGGCCAGAGGATAACAGAGGAAGCGTTAGAACGGAAGAGGACACAGGATATCCGTGCCTCTGAACCGATTATTGTAAAATACGCATGACCGCTGGAGTGTTTTTTAAATCCCAGGAGCTCCCCTTTTACGGAGATATTCTGAAGTTCACCGGAAGCATATATAGCTTCGCGGATCTTGTTTGTGACCTCATCAACTGTAAATATCGCATCTTTTTCGTATTTAAACATGGCTGCTCAGTTCGAGAGAGACTCTTCTTTTCTGACGATCCTCCCCAGAACACCATTTACGAAGCGTCCGGATTCTTCCGTACCAAAAACTTTGGCAAGCTGGACTGCCTCAGAAATTGAGACTGCTACCGGCACCTTTTTAGATATGATCCCCTCATAGAGAGCCAGTGAAATGGCTACCTTATCAACGGCAACCATTCTTTCCGGCCTCCAGCCAATAATGTTTTCCCTAAGGAGGTCTGAGATAGCATCCATGTTATCTATTACTCCCCTTACCAGCTCACATGCATAATCAAATACACCATCAGCCTCTCCCTCTGAAGGGTAAAGCTCAATGGCTTCATCAATATTTGCAGAAGGTCTGACATCCAGCAGGTAGATTATTTGGAGCGCAATTTCACGTGATCTGTGACGCATTTGTGACTTCGACGACATTTTCAAATATCATCTCCTGAATTGCTGCATCAGAGCTGAAACCTGTTTTTTGCCGTCCTCGGTAAGCAGTATCCAAGAGATCCCATAGCCGATCAGCGCAGCAAAAAGTGACCACAGGATACCTTTGAGCCCAAGGTGCACTATTGCAGTCAGTGCAGCAGCTGCGCCGGCCCAGAATAATGGCAGAGTCCAGACTGGATTAGTTTTGGGATTGTCCTGAGGTGCTATGTTGATCCAGTTTATATGGACCGCCATTCCTGACTTAGTGAAGATGTCGGTGAACTTCTTTTCCAGTCTTACCTTGTCTTCTTCGTTGTCACCCTCAGGCATGGTAATATAAATATTCAAAAGATTTTTGTCTCCGATAAAAGAAATTTCCTGGCAGTAAAAACCTTCCGGCAGTCTCTTTGAGACAATGTGGCGTAACGAGTCTCCGTCGACCCAAATTTTGCCCAGCTTGGTTGTCGTCCATAAAAAAAGCATCTTATTCACCTCTTAATTAAGAAGGCCGGTTTCTCATTAAGGAAACCAGCCTTCTTCCGTAATTTCGGTTGGATCTCAGGCCTCTTCGGTAAATGTGTTGTAAACGGCCTCTGCATGAGCTGCAGAAGGCTCTTTTTTATCCCCGAAAGTTATTCCCTGTACGTAAACATTTACGCCCTTGATAGTATAGCCTGTAAAGCGTTCTATCTGTTCCTTTACTGCCTCTTGAACGTCCCAGCATACATCAGGGATACGAAGTCCGTATTTGACAGCAATATATGCATCTACAACTATCTCAGGCGCATCTCCGTCAGAGATGGTTATCCTTACACCGTTAACTGTTTTTCTCCCAAGACGCAGGTTAGCCATGAGCCCTGGATTTGCCGGAGTAACACCTTCAACGCTGTTCAGAGCCTTTGTAGCAAGCTGGGCTATCACGTCTTCCGAAATACGGATCTTTCCTTCAAGGTTAGACTGATCAATAGTGTTCCCCGCAGCGATCTCTTCGGTCTCACCGGTTTCGCTTACTACAAATTCCTCTTTATTGTTCGCGACCATTCGGTTATTCCTCCTTATCGACAACTAGCTGTATATTATTTTCTGCTATAAATTTAATCTTCAGGATATTTGAAAGGCTTACCGCAGTGAGGACAGAGAAGATCCTCGTCTTCTTCGTAGGCAGCCGGCTCATAGTAAAAATCCTTGCCACATTCGGGACAAGTCACTGAGGCGTACTCTTCCTCATCAAAGTCTTCGTAGTCTTCGTCGTCTTCATCATCGTACTCATCCTCGATAAGTGCGTCGAGATCATCCTCAAGCTCACTTACATCCTCATCAAGCTGTTCGAGGTAGTCGTTAAGCTCATTGTGGACTTCTTCGTGTTCTTCCATTGCCTCAGCCAATGAGTCAAGGGCATCTACCAATGCAGCAAAAAACTTCTCCTTCTCAGGCGTATCCGCTACTTTTTGCCCGTCGATCAATCCCCTAAGGTACGCTATCTTTTCACGTGAGCTCATCAGGAACCCTCCCTTTCTATTTCTTTGCTCTTTCAAGGTATTCGCCGGTCCTCGTATCAACAAGGACCATCTCCCCGTTCTCAACAAAGAACGGCACCGTGATGGCAAGGCCTGTTTCCGTAGTGGCAGGTTTGCCACCGCCTGAAGCTGTATCTCCCTTGAATCCGGGAGGTGTGTCCGTTATCTGCATTGCGACTGAGTTTGGAAGCTCAATGCCCATGACACGTTCTTCGAACATGTCAAAACTTACTTCAAGGTCATCGACCAGGTATTTCACTGCATCTCCAAGGATATCTTCGGTGAGGAATACCTGATCATATGACTCCATGTCCATAAAAACATAGCTGTCGCCATCTTTGTATTGGTACTGGGCAGGTCTTTCGTCAAAAATTATCCTTTCAAAGCGTTCTCCTGACTTAAAAGATTGATCAACAGAGGATCCGGTCTCAAGGTTGCGAAGTTTTCCCCTTACGATCGCGCCTCCCCTTCCCATCTTGTGATGGGAACATTCAAGAATGACCCACATCCCGCCTTCCCATTTGATCTTAAGTCCCGGACGAAAATCGCTTGTGTCCACAATTTGTGCCATTGAAAAACCTCCCCATGCTCTCTCACAAAACATCATGCGCATGCATTTGCCATGGATACGCCGCATTATCATAACATAAAGAAAGCTTGTTTGTCTTTATCTCGCTATTGTTTTTTTGTGTATAGAGGTATCGCTCTTATCGTTCCTGAGGGCTCCTTAAGGACAAGTACATTTTCAGAAAGAACTAAGGGCTCGCCTTCTTCATTGGAATATGCGGAAGTTATCCTTATGTGGTATCTCTTAATAAAGCATACGTCACGACTTTCTCCTTCAGCTCCGATCAAAAGCATAGAAGGCTCTCCCCTCGGGACATTCATCTTATCTGCCTCAGACACAAATGAATCACTATAATTCTGATCGATGATCGTTGTCCGGATGCAGATATCTTTATATTGGTTTCTGATCTCCTTCAGAAGGCCTTCGGGGAGATCCATGTAAGGATCATCTTTAGGTTCAGATCCCGGAATAAATTCTGAAGGGTCGATGAAACCATCTCCTGAGACTGATGAACAAAACCAGCATTTCACCATGGCTTCTGCCTGTATTGCGGCGTTTTCCCTTTTCAGAAGGGTACACTCCCAATTGACTGAACCGTAGATCTTATTTGCCAGAGTAAAATAGAGCAGGACAGCTGTCAGTACAGCAACAGAACAATAAATGGCTGTTATCAGAACTGCTCCATCGCGTTTATGTATTCTTCGCATATTACATCGCTTCCTATCAGGTTTGGAAGGGACCATATAGTTTTTGACGCAAAGAGCTTATATTTCGATCCTTTTTCATCCCATTGCCGAATATATTCTTCAGGCCATTCTTCTCTGCCCTCTATCTCCTTTGGCGTATCGTACAGTCTGTCGCCTCTTGCAAGGATATAGACCTTAATAAGCCTTTTCTCAATATCAAGGTCAAACCTAATATCCATGATTCCCTTTATCCTTGGCTGTGCACCGGGAGCTCGAAAATCCTTTGTATAAAGGCAGTCGTTAAGTGAGTAGACGCACATTGCCCTCATATGATGTACCCTGTCGCCCCCGGAAATACTAAAAGATCTTCCCATATTGTTATTTACAGACATTGTTTTTCCGGTGAGGCCTGTTACACAAAAGGGTGTCGAAGGCGGGAAGGATGTTGGGAATAGGACCCAGTTTCTGACATCGGGTGAATTGTTGGAAAAAGTATCACCTATTTCGTTCTGATCAGGGTATTTGTGAAGATTTACAACTCCGTCAGGCGTTTCGCTCTGTGCCATCCGGGTTAGCTTTGCGCTTCCGGGTCTGGCAAAGGTGACTCTTAGTTCGCTGTTATCAAAACCGCTTGGTCCCTTTTTAACGCTTATAGGACCGTCCCACCTGAAGGGATCATACTTCTGGCTGCCGAAAGCCACCTTATATATTGAAGCATCGACCGGCATTCCAAGTCCGCAATAGAAAAGAGGGGCTTTAAGAAGTGACTCTGCTCTTGATATCCTTTTATGTGCCTTCAACTGTTCGGTGTCTATATCGATCCTGTCCACGGCAATTTTTACAGTAGAGATAAATAGTGGGGCCATTATCAGCATTATACCGATGCTGACAACCAGCTCTATAAGAGAAAAAGCCTTATTCTTATGGCATTTCATTGGGCCACACAAGATAAGATCCTCTGATTTTCTGAAAACCATCTTTCTCGATCAAAAGAATTAAATTTTTGTCATCTGAAGTGTTGTCAAGGTTTATTCGTACTTTATTGAAGTTGACCTGCTCGGGTATACTGCCCGAAGATAAGACAGAAAGGGCATCGTGCTTAGCCCTCTCTATATCAAGGATCTCATATGGTGTTTTTACGAGCATAACACTTGTACGAAAGAGACATGCAAAAACACCTGTAACTATCACGGCAATAAAGCAGGCCGCCAGGGTTCCTGTAAGCATAGTTCCCTTTCGGGATCTCAATCTCCCATGAATCTTTCAAGGTCTTTTAAGTCATAAGCATAAGCTATCGCATTTTTTCTGCTTATGAGACCTTCTCTGTACATTCGTGCCAGATCCTGATCCATGGTATGCATGCCAAGAGCAGAACCTGTCTGAATGGCGTTTTTGATCTGAGAAGTCTTAGCCTCTCTTATGTAGTTCTTTACAGCATTGTTTGCTATCAGAAGTTCAGTAGCCACCATTCTTCCTGTTTCAGTAACAAGAGGTACGAGCTGCTGCGAGAGGATACCTATGAGGATCGACGACAGCTGTATTCTGATCTGCTGCTGCTGGCCCGAGGGAAATACGTCTATGATCCTGTCTATACTTTGAGGTGCATCAGGTGTGTGCAGCGTGGTAAGCACAAGATGTCCTGTCTCTGCTGCCGTAACTGCCGCAGAGATGGTCTCAAGGTCCCTGAGTTCTCCTATCATTATAACGTCAGGGTCCTGTCTCATTGCTCGCCGGAGCGCTTCTGAAAAGCATTTGGTGTCGCTTCCGACTTCACGCTGGTGGATCATTGATTCAGCAGAGCTGTATACGTATTCGATAGGGTCTTCGATCGTGATTATATGAGTCGGCCGTGTCAGATTTATCTCCTGGATCATAGCTGCAAGCGTTGTTGATTTTCCCGATCCGGTAGGTCCTGTAACTATAAACAGCCCGTTGTTTTTGTGGGAAATGTTTCTGACCTCTTCCGGCAGCATAAGTTGTTTGACGGTCCTGATTATCGGTGTGATTATCCTGAGCGCGAGAACAGGGTTGCCTCTTTCAAAAGAGAAATTCCCACGGAATCGCTGTTTGAAATCAGGTCCGCTTGAGAAGTTGAAACTGAAATCGAATTCTCTCTCATCCTTGAATCTGCTGATCTGTTCCGGAGAGAGGAGAGTGTTGATAACGTTGTTCATGTCTTCTTTCGTAATTTGTTCGGCATATGGACGTCTTACGAGCGTGCCGTTGATCCTTAGAGCGGGTTTTGCTCCCGCACAAATATGTATGTCGCTTGCACTGCTCATTACACCGTCAAGCAGAAGGTTGTTAATGTCAAAAATTGGCAAAGTATGCAGCCTCCGATTAATCGAACATTGTTGTGATAAGCATCTCTTCTACACTGATAGTGCCGTCGAGTACTTTTTTCATTGCGACGTCTCTCAGCGTAGACATGCCGTTATTTACCGCATAATCCTTAATTTCCTGCTGAGGCCTTGCGTTGTTTATCATTTCCCTTAAGGTTGGATCTATTACCATCAATTCAGCTATTACAGTCCTGCCGCTGTGACCTGTAAAACGGCACGATGGGCATCCTACAGGGCTGAATATTTTTGACCCGGCAGGGATGTTTATGTCCCGAGACATCTCTTCTGTTACTTCTATCTCTTTTTTACAGTTGTTGCAGAGCTTCCTTACAAGCCTCTGAGCCACTATACATCTCAGCGACGATGCGATCAGGAAATTCGGGACTCCCATATCGACAAGCCTGTTTATGGAAGCAGGCGCATCGTTTGTATGGAGGGTACTTAATACAAGGTGTCCTGTCAAAGCTACCCTAACTGCAAGATGTGCCGTTTCCTGGTCCCTTATTTCTCCTACCATTAACTTGTCCGGATCTTGTCTCAATATCGACCTAAGTACGCTTCCGAAAGTGACATCGATCTTCTCGTTTACCTGGATCTGGGTTATCCCGGCTATCGTATATTCAACAGGATCTTCTATGGTGATAATGTTGACCTCCGGCTTATTGATCAGTTCAAGGAGTGAGTAGAGAGTAGTGGATTTTCCGCTTCCCGTGGGTCCTGTAACAAGTATGATGCCATGGGGAGCAGTTACTACCTGTTTTAATTTTTCAGCCTGATCATGATCAAAACCCAGTTTTTCAATGCCTATGTGTTCATTGTCCTGATCAAGGAGACGCAGGACGGCTTTTTCTCCAAAAATAGAAGGGAGAGTCGATACACGCATATCCATTTTTTTACCGCTTACTTTAATAAGTATCCTGCCGTCTTGTGGCCGTCTTTTTTCTGCGATGTCCATGCCTGCAAGAATTTTTATCCTCGCAATCAGAGGCATATGCAGATTTTTGGGTATCTCAGTTGTAAGGAAAAGCGTTCCGTCAATCCTCATCCTTACACTCGTTGTTGAATCGGATGGTTCAATGTGTATGTCTGAGGCCTTCTCCTTGACAGACTGTTCCAGAATACTGTTTACGAGGCGTACAACAGGAGCATCATCAGAATTAACAGTTGCTATGTCTTGAGCGACAGTTGGGGACATTATCTGAGCCGAGCCTGATATGTTCGCTGACTGTTTCATTACATCCTGCACAGCATCATCAACACTTGACTGAACCCGGTAGTAAGTAGAAAGGGCCTTATTGATATCACTTGCCGTAGCTATACGTATATCCACTTCCCTGTTGGTAAGCATGCAGATCTCATCTATGGCAAGAGTATCCATCGGATCCGACATTGCTACAGTGATACGTCCGTCATAGGTGAGAGAAAGCGGTATGATGTTAAGTCTGACGGCAACGTTTTCGGGTATCATTGAGAGAGCGTTCTGATTCGGCCTCTCTTTAACAAGGGATATGAAAGGGATCCCAAGCTGGGCACTCAGCGCCTCTGCAAGATGCGTCTCTGTAAGATATCCGTTTTTTATGAGAACTTCTCCAAGACGCATATGAGAGACCTTCTGTTCTCCGAGCGCCGCCTGAAGGTTGGCAGGTGAAATTGCCCCCGCATTAACAAGAAGTTCGCCAAGCTTTAATGTCCTTATAGGTTTCATGACTCTCCCCCATCCTGAAAGAGATATACGTATTTATTAACTGTACTTGTGTTTACTGTATAAGGCTTTTACCTGGCATGTCGAAGATCTCAGCTGCCCCTGTCGGTACATCCAATATATGCGGCATTACGATAAAAGCCATTTCAGACTTGGAGTGTTTGTCCGTCTTGCTCTTGAACAGTTCGCCTATCAGTGGAATATAACTAAGGATCGGGACCCTTGTCACTCCCTTGGTCTTATTTTCCTGATAAAGTCCCCCTATTACAAAGAGCTCTCCGTTCCTGACTCTTATCTGAGTGTCCACTTCGCGCTTGGTAGTTTCAGGAACCTCTGAAATGCCGCTGTCCCTGAACTGGACGATCTCTCCGGTGGTTATCTTCAGCTTCAGCGTTACAAAACCGTCCCTTCCAATGGTCGGAGTGATATCGAGAGTAGGACCGGTCTCCTGCTCAGTGAACTCGGGATTGCCGCTTTCGTCAAGTCCTGACTGGTAGAGGTAGTTATGGGTCAGTTTTATTGAAGCCTTCTGTCCGTCAAGCGCTACCACGGAAGGATTGGCAAGTATCTTTCCTTTGTTGTCTGATTCCATGGCCCTTAACCCCGCATCCAGCATTTTCATAGTAGGGTCGACTACATTTACCGGCATCGTTGAGTCAGAACCGAGGATCGGAAGCTGTCCCGAAGTGGTAGTTTCTGTCGGTTTAACATTCGGCACTATCTTTACAAGGTCGTTCGCATATGTATACTCGGAAGCAAGCCCCTGTGCTCCGTATGTGAAGAGCCAGCCTTTGTAGACAGAGGAAATGAGAGTCTCGATCTCCTGCTGGGCGCCGTCGTTGATCTCTATCAGCCTGGCTTCGAGCATCACCTGTTTTCCGGGATGATCTATCCTGTTCATCAGTGATTCAACTTCTATGTGCTGTTCTGCAGTGCCGGTAACATAGAGAGCTCTCAGACGCTCATCCACTATCGGAGGTTTGGGAAGTGTTACAAGTCCCATTATTATCGCAGGCATTTTTTTTATATCTCCGTACGCAACTTTATATTCCTTAGTAATGTTTTTGCCCAGAGTCTTCCCGATGCTCTCCGCTGTTCCTACGACCAGCGTATTTCCCATTAGTGCATAAGTGAGATCGTTCATCCTGAGCATGTATGCAAAGACTTCGCTGAATTTGGCATTCTTGAACGAAAAAGTCATCAAATTGTCAGGCACCGAGCTGTCGATCACTAAATTAAGGCTGCGAAGATC